>DAOVJK010000151.1 GCA_030673265.1 Pseudomonadota bacterium
AAACAAACCATGTATTTCATTTGGTACAAACTGTGAGCTTGATATTCTACGGCAAACCAAAGGTTTAACACACAAGTACAATCAGTTAAGGTGACTTTTCAAAAATACTCATGAAATATGCGGGTATGTCTCCCATGTTGATGTTAGCCTGAATGTTGTTGCTGATTAACTAATATTCCTTTTGTCAGCATGGCGATAAAATTTATTTATTCTTGACACTATCCGCCCATGCGGTGACTATGTCTGGTGTCACAGTGTGGTATGTTTTTATTGTTCTTGCAGGCTGTTTTTGAGGGGGGGTATGGAAAGCAAGCTTATAATCGAAAATGCTTCGCAGGCAATTGTTTCCGTTGAGACAACGGGGATAGTCTCTGCCTGGAATAATGCTGCTGAGTCTGTTTTCGGTTGGCCCAAAGGCGAGGCGATCGGCAGACATCTTAACGATCTTGTAGTTCTCAATAGCGGCGACGGTAGCACTTTTTTCTCGCACCTAGAGCAGGAAACACTAAAGGAGACCGTGGTTACTTTTACGCGCCGTGACGGTGTGGTAGTTCCTTTTGAGTTTAATGTCTCAAAGATCAGTGCTGATGAAAAATCCATTTATGCAATCTTTGCCAGAGATGTTTCAAACAGATGGCAACGGTAAGCGCAGCTGCTCAATGCATATCAGAAACAGGGCGTAATTAATTCGATTCTCAATTCCTGTTTGCAAAATGTTTCGTTTGATCAACAAATGGAACTAATTCTTGACCTTATCCTTTCTATTCCCACCATTAAACTGCTGCCCCAAGGGGCAATTCTCTTAACCGGCGACAAGCCGGATGTTTTAGACCTGAAGGCCCAGAGGGGGTTCTCGGAGCAGCAGATCAAGACTTGCAGCGAAGTGCCTTTCGGAAAATGTCATTGCGGCAGGGCTGCCCTCGAAGGTGAAATTCAGTTTGTTGAGTGTATTGATGAAACCCATGATTTTATCTTCGAAAAGATGCAGCCCCATGGCCATTATTGTGTACCCATTTTACTTAAAGGTGTGGTCCAGGGCGTGATAGCCTTGTACATAGAAGAAGGGCACCGGGCTACTACGCTTGAGATTGAAACACTTAAAGCTATTGCGGTTGTGGTTGGCGGTATTATAGAGCGAAAAAAGATGGCAGGTCAGTTGGAGGATCTGATTGAAGGTCTAAAGGTAACGATCAACGATCTTGATAATGAAAAAAGTTTCAATGAATCAATTATTTCCAATTTGACCAGCGGTCTTCTCATTCTTGATAATAATGGTCAAGTTGAAAAAAGTAACCCGGCAGCCCGACAATTTATCAGCCTGATTTATGACGGGGCGGTTGACGGCAAAAAATTAGCTGAAATCTTTGGTCAAGAAACCGCAGATCGTTTGACCACAACAAGACCGTCAAATAAATTGGAGCGTAATGAAATAGTTTTAGGGAGAGAAGCTGATGGGCAAAAGGTGTTTGGATACGTGGCTGTACCCAGAGAGGATGCGGCGGGGCAAACGCAGGGAATTATTCTGAATTTCAGCGACATCACGGCTAGTAAACAGATTCAGGCGGAAATGGAGAAAATGAACCGCTTCAGCACCATTGCCGAGATTGCTTCAGCGGTTGCCCACGAAGTCAGAAATCCTCTGGCCGGCATAATGACCATGGCCCAGGTCATCGAGGAGCAGCTCGAGGAACAAGATAGCAAAAAGGAGTATATCGGCCGGATCATCAGACAGGTTAAGAGACTGAACGTTCTGCTGACCGACTTTTTTACCTATGCCAGACCTCCCAAGCCCAAAAAAGAAAAAATCTCTCTGGTTAGTATCGTTGATGAGATCCGGCCATTCATGCAAAACAAGATGATGAAGTGCGCTATTACTTTTACGGAGGAGTATGGGGATAAACTGCCTGATATTATGGTTGATTCCAACCAGATTCAGCAGGTTTTTCTTAACCTGATGCTGAACTCCATGGACGCGATCAAGCAGAATGGTTCAATTATCCTCAATACCGCATATGTTGAGAATAATTGTGCTGATTTTGATTATGAACAGTCTCTGTGGCTGGATAAAAACAGCAATTATGTCGTTGTTTCTTTCAAAGACAGCGGTTGCGGGATGTCGGCAGAGATGGTCGAGAGAGTTTTCGAACCATTCTTTACAACCAAACATAATGGAACCGGTCTGGGCATGGCAATAGTTTTCAGGATACTTAAAGAGAATAATGCCAGCATTCAAGTCGAAAGCACCAAAGGTGGGGGAACCACCTTTACTCTCTTTTTCAGTGTTGATTGATCTATGGGAAAAGTTCTGATTATAGAGGATTCCGAAGACTTACGGTTATCTATTTGCGATCTTGTTAAAAGGGCGGGTTACAAGCCTTTCGCGGCGGAGAACGGAGCGGAAGGTCTTCATTTGCTGGAATGCCAGGTGATCGACTTGGTGTTTCTTGATATCGGCCTGCCGGATGCCAACGGCATCGAGCTGATAAGTGTTATCCATGATATTGCCCCTGATGTTGATATTGTCATGCTTACCGGCAATGATGATGCTAGATCAGCAGTGGATTCCCTGAAATCAGGAGCGGTTGATTATATTCTCAAACCCTTTGATCTGGTTGAATTCAGACATGTTCTCAACCGGCTGATGGCCGGAAGACTTTCCGCCCGGCAGGAGACCCTTGCTTCAAGAGAGAAGGGCGAGTCTCTTAATCTTATGGGCAACAGCCGCGGCATGATCCAGTTGAAGGATGATATTCAGACCGCTGCTAAGGTTAAGGTACCGGTTCTTATCACCGGGGAAACCGGAACCGGCAAGGAAATGGTTGCCCGGGCAATACACCGGCTGGCAGGCGCTGAAGGTGGGGTGTTCGCCAAGATTGATTGCGGCACTCTATCTGCCAATATTATCGAAGCGGAATTGTTCGGCAACGAAAAAGGCGCCTTTACCGATGCCCGTGAAACCAGAAAGGGCCTGGTGGAGATTGCCGATGGCGGCGTACTCTTCCTTGATGAGATAGGTAATTTGCCCCTTGAACTACAGCCTAAACTTTTGCGGGTTGTTGAGGAGTCGACTTTCAGGAGAGTTGGTGGTGTCAAAGATATTCAGGTGAATGTCAGGATCGTGGCAGCTACCAATGCGGATATTGCTAAAGAAGTAAGGCAGGGTCGATTCAGGGAGGATCTTTTTTACCGACTTAATGTTATCAGCTTGTTGCTGCCGCCTTTGCGGGAAAGAGGAGGTGATGTAATACTTCTGGCAGATCATTTTCTGCGCCACTTTGCCAGGGAAATGAAAAAGAATGTCAAAGGATTTTCCCCCCAGGCAGATCAGCTCCTCCGTGACCACGATTGGCCTGGCAATATCCGGGAGCTTAAAAATATTATTGAACGAACTGTGATCTATTGTCAGCGGGAATGGGCCACACCGATCGGTCTTGATGGTGTTCGTACCGAAGGCAGGAATGTTGCGGATGACAAGCTGGTTACGTTACGCAAAATGGAAAGCCAGTACATCAAAAAAGTGCTGCTCCAAACCGGTAATAACAAATCAAAGGCTGCCCGAATCCTTGATATTTCGCGTACTACCCTCAGAGAGAAGTTGAAAGATTGATCGCTTTCTGGTCGCCTGGCCAGAATCTGTCCAGTTACTCTTTAAAGTCCTACCTTAGATTGTTTCCCTAATTAAATCCAATATCCCGCTAACATCCTGTTATAAGGTTGCTATGGTTGGGCATCTTCTGCCACAGAAAACATTGGCATGCTTGTTGAATTGATAGAACCTTAAAGTGATTCAACGATCTTGATAAAGGTCTGGTTGTAATTGTTAGGCGGGTAACGGGCTAATTTTAAAAAAACAGCAGGCGGTGAAATACGTGAGCGGAAAAGAGAAGCTTAAAAAAATCCTGATTGTTGACGATGAAGAGGACATCTTGTGGTCCCTGCAGAATAATCTCTGTAATGAGTCTCTTCAGGTTGATATATCTGCGGCCTCTTCCGGTGAAGAAGCTCTAGAGATCTTGAGCAACTCCGAGAAGATCGATCTGGTGATTACCGATATCAAGATGCCGGGAATCAGTGGCCTGGACCTTCTTATCGAAATCAAAAACCGTTATCCCTACACTTCTGTCATTGTTATGACAGCGTTCCCTTCCAATGAGTACAAAAAAGAGGCTATTCTGAAAGGCAGCCTGCACTTTCTGGAAAAACCTTTTGATATTAATGGGTTGCGTGAAATGGTCACCCTTGCCATCAAGGAAGACAACATGTTCAGGGGGACTGTTGCCGGAGTAGGCTTGACCGATGTGATCCAGATAAAGGCGCTTTCCGGGGTTAATTCCGCCCTCAGGGTCAAGGAAGGAGATCAGCAGGGCATAATCTATTTTGAAAATGGCCAGGTCGTCCATGCCATTTGTAACGATCTTGAAGGTGAAGAGGCATTTTATCAGATAATGGAGTTTACCGGCGGACTGCTGGACAGTATCAATGTCACAAATATGCCCGACCACACTATAGCTGTTCCGGTCGGGGCGCTGTTGATAGAAGGAATGAGGCGCTCGGATGAGAAGAGTGCCTCTGGAAATGTTGTAGAAAGTTCTGACAAGGAAAATAGTGTTGTTGAGGTTGATAACGCCAAAAAGGAGGATGATATGGCTGATTTGAAAGAGGTTTTGACTGAGTTTACCAATATACCCGGGGTAAACACCGCTTGTCTGGTAGGTAGGGATGGCTTTTTACTGGATAGCATTGCCATGTCCGGAATCGACACCGAGATGATTGGCGCGATAGCTTCCAGTGGGTTTGGTGCCTCTGAGGCTATGGGGAACCAGCTTGGTAAGGGGGCATTGAGTATGAGTATGATTGAGTATAACGACGGCCCGGTTATGCTGTCGCCGATTGGTGCTGATGCTTTTTTGGTGGTGGTTGCGGAGAAGGATGCCAATCTGGGCATGATCAGACTGAAGATTAAGAAGCATACCTCCGAAATTGTTGAAAGTGCTGCGATATAAACTTTTAATTTTAATATACAAGTAATAACAGGAGGTTTTAAATAATGGCTGAAGGTAAGGTGCTCGATATAGCCCATATTAGCTTTTTAGATATGATCAAGGTGATGATTACCATGAGTGGCGCTGCTGCTGCGAAAGGTACTCTGATCAGAAACGCAATAAGCACTGCCGAAAAAATTAGTGAAGTTGACTACTCTTCTTTTGACGATTTTTTGGCTGCTATTGAAGATTCGACGAATCCTATTACCCAGATTGAGGGTAAGGCCACCCATCAGGGTGAGTTTGTTTTTGGATTGACTAATTGTCCCTTTGCTCCTTCTATCGGGAATTACACCGAGGTTTTCGAAAAACTTCCCGATGGTTATGCGGATTTTACTACGGAGTTCAATAAACCAAGCAAGGTAACTGACATCTATCGGGTCGGCGAAGGCGCCGGCGTCAGCCCCTTTTGTTCAGTGCATCAGCCCATGCGCAGCGCCATTGCCGAAAGGATCAAGATCGGCGGCAAAAAGATTAAAATCTATCAGCTAGGTTGCAAGGCAGGTTCCGGCAAGAAAGGTTTCGCCGAGAAATGGTTGGCAGAAACCGGGGTTGGCCAGGATGTTGTCGACAAGATTCTGGATAACCATATGTGCTGTTATTATTTGAAGGTGCTTGATTAAGATCTTGGCTGTAGTTATATAAAAGATCCGGATTGTCCGGCTTTTTTTATATTACTTTGGATAGCAGCCTTGAGTTATTGCTGCAATCACTTCAGCGCCGAGATTGATTTTTCAGGGTTTCGGGAAGCCAGGTGAATTCTACTATGACGAGAAAAATCACTATTGCCAGCCAGAAAGGCGGGGTTGGGAAAACCGCTGTAACTATCAATTTGGCTTATTCGCTGCGGCGCTTGGGCAAAAAAGTCTTGATAGTTGATGGTGATCCCCAGGGTGGAGTTGCCACAGCCTGCAGGCTTAAAAATTTGAACAGCAAAGGGCTTGTCCAGGTTCTAAATGGTGAGCAGTCCCTTGTCGACGTTATCGTGCCGCTAGACGGTGATGATCTGGCTGTTATCGGCACCGGCATTGCCGCCCCGGAAGATATTGTTTTTTTTGAGGAGCAGGCGTTAGCGAGAAAATTGGGGCCGCTGTTTGAAGGTGACTTAAGTGCTTACGATTTCGTGCTCTTCGATGCCCCGGTCGGTGTCGGTGCTGTGACCCGCGAGCTGTTTTCGATAAGTGATAGTTTTATTCAGGTGCTCAATTGCCGGGCCGGTACCGTTATCACCTTGGCCAAGCTTCTGAATCTTTATATTTGGATCAGGAATAATTTCAATCCTGAGCTTAAGATTGAGGGGATTTTGTTCAACATGCTTAACAGCTCTAGCGTGATCGAAAATAAGATTGTCAAACAGTTGAAGTCGAGATTGCCGGCGAAGTTGTTTTTTGATACCAGTATTCCTTTTGCTGATGTGTTTGAAGTCGCCAGTATCAAAGCGCTGCCACTTGAAAAATTGAAGGCTGGTCATCGGGTGGCCAGAGATTTTATGACTTTGGCGGTTGAGGTTGATACGAGAAAACATCAGTTTGTCGGTGACTTGTTGGTTGGGGATGACTCTGATTTTACCCCGATGGCAGAAGCTCAGGATGAAGATTCCTCCAGAGCTACCTTGCAACATCGCGATGACATCAAGGATGCTCTACAGGAACTGTGTGAGAGCGGCGGCTTTTATGGTGCGGTTGTGGCCGATGAGATGGGTTTCCCTTTGGCAGATTACCATAGTCCCATCGGGGTTGATGCTCTGGCGACGTGCAGCTCTCTTCTCGGTGAGGCACTCGTGAAAGCTGGCAGCATCATAGAGATGTCCGAAGTCAACAATCTGATAATGGACATTAACGGGGAGGACAAGTTAGTTTTGCATCGTTTCTCTATGCTGGAGGAAGGATATGTTCTGGTCGCGGTCTGCCCTCAAGATGTTGATGCAATAGGTGAAATTGGCCTTGCCGCGGCCCGGATCGTCAATTCTCTGTCGTAAAGAGTTGCTGTGGCCATGTGCGGCGTGTGATATTTTTTGCCTTTTTGGCGGGGGAGATTGAGGTTTTCAACTCGTTCTGGCAGCCGATTTGTCAGGTCGCCCCCATCGCTGATGGTTTCATAGGGTTAAGAGGTTTTCGGGGAGGCCTTTCACGAAATCTTTTATCT
>DAOVJK010000087.1 GCA_030673265.1 Pseudomonadota bacterium
CAACAGACTGACCATGCCGATGGCCGCGAAAGTAGCAGGATCAAGCCCCATGATCTGGCCGTAGAAATTACCGGCGGCGGTCCCGACAAAAAAGATCGGCGTTACCACCCCGCCGCTGCCGCCAAATGAAAGGGTAACACTGGTAAAGACCACCTTACCAATTATATCCCACCATTCGGCCAGCCCCCCTCCCAGAAAACCTTCGATCTTGTCCAGCCCCAGCCCAAGATAACTGGTCGAGGTCGATGCGGTCATAATGACCAGAAACAGCCCGCCAATCACAGCCTTGGCCGGTGTCCGGAAAGGGATGAGATCGGCAATCCTGCTGGCATATTTCATAATCTCGATAAGAAATAGCGCACAGACTCCGAAAAAAATTCCGGCCAGCATTACTTTCAGGAAAAAAAGTTCCGAAAATTCCGGCACAAAATCAATTATATGATAGAAATAAGTGGCGCCGAAATATGACGAAATCTGATAGCTCGTGACTCCGGCAATAAAAGAAGGCAACAGGATATCGTACATGATCCCTCCGACAAAAAGGACCTCGATCCCGAAGATCGCCCCGGCAATTGGGGTGCCGAACACCGAAGCAAAGCCGGCGCTGATCCCGCAGATCACCAACTTCTTGCGATCCGCAGGACTAAATCTAAGCAGATTGGCAAAGATCGATGCCAGGCCACCGCCAATCTGGGCGCAGGGACCTTCCTTGCCGGCAGAACCACCACAAGCCAGAGTGATAATAGTGGTGAGTAATTTCACCGGGACCACCGCTGCTTTAATATAACCACCACGTTTATGGACCGCCTCAACAACCTTTTCGGTCCCGTGCCCCTCTGCCTCCGGCGCAAGTTTAGTTACAACAGCGCTCAAAAAAAACGCCACCGGCAACCACAGATAATAATAATTGAATTGGCCGGTGAAACAAATTGCCTTATCGAGGAGGAAGAGAAACAGAGTTGTAGACAGCCCTACCATGACGCCAACAATAGAAGCCAGCACAAACCACTTTAAAATACTGACAAACAACACCGTTCCTTCGGTAATCCTGTGCATGGAAGCGGCCCTTTTCCTGACATACTTTAAATGATTATTTTCACCTTACCATATGGAGAAAGAATTCAAAGTTTGATTTAAGCGGTTGAGGACAGCCATGAACAAAAAACAGTTTAACTGATACTATTATTGCGGCTCTGAAGATTGCCGATTATTATCACATCTAAGATGATCAACCACGAAACCCAAAAACTGCTCAAAAAAGCCCGGGATATCCTGAGCTTTCAAAAAGATATGGGCGTTACCGAGATAGCTCTTACCCCGGAGATCGATAAATTCCTGGGTCAGACAATTCCCAAACTGCCCCCTATGCCGATCAAACCGGCCAGACAGAGCAACCCCAAAAAAAGCACCCAAGTCGCGTCCCTGTTCTGTCCGGCCCCAGATTCGGCAAAAAAACTTCCGCTGCTAGAGATCTATCAAGAAATTGAAGGGTGCACAAAATGCCCTTTACACAAAGAATGCAAAAAGATCGTGCCAGGTTGCGGCCCAGCCGAGGCCAAACTTTTTATCATCGAAGACCAACCGACAGCTGCCGAAGAAAAGAGCGGTTCGCCTTTTGCTGGAGAGGCAGGTGAGCTTTTCGCCAAAATGATGCAAGCCATCGGCCTGGAGCGCCAGGATATCTATTTAACCTCCATCGTCAAGTGCCGACCTGCAGCAGACAAACCCCCTAATTCTGATGATATTCGTACCTGTTTGACCTATCTGGCCAGGCAGATAGCTGCGGTTAACCCGGTAATCATCTGTACCATGGGACCGCTGGCCGCCCAGGTTCTTACCGGCAACAACCAGTCCTTATTCCGATTCAGGGGCAAACTCCACGATTTCCACGGCACCCCTCTGCTACCATCATTTCACCCTCGCTTTTTGTTGAAAAACAGTGAGATGAAAAAAGGCAGTTGGGCGGACTTGCAACTCATTCAGAAAAAAATCTGTTGAGCAACAAATGATCAAATGACAAACTACCGATTACTAATGCACGGCCAGAATTTCCTGCTCAACAAGAACGGTAAAACTGCCCGATACGGGTTCTACCACAATGTTTTCACCGAGGCTGAAAACCTCAAACAGGCGCAATTAATGGTGACCAGTAAAATATGGCACGATAAGGAGCTAAAGGAGATGACCCTTAACTCCAAAAAAAATCCCCCTAAAATAAGCCTCGCAACCTACTGGGAACTGGACAATTTAGACTACGCAGGCAAACACCTGACCACAGATCGCACCTTCTATCCGGAAAAGAAATGGTGGCAGTTCTGGAAATAAGCAAAACAACAGCCGGGATATAAAATATAATCAAGATGTGATTATATATGTAAAGCAAGAATCATTTGATGCTTGCCAAAAACTCTTCTCGTAATATTTTATTATTACCAGCTAAGACAAATTTACATTCTCCTTCGATAACAGCGTGAGTGCCTCGTAATACGTAAGAGGCTTTATTATCATATGAAACGTTCATTTTCTGCCGACTAAAGGAAAGTGGTTGGTCTTCCGTGGCGTAAATAGAGAGATATGCCTTTTCAATTTCACCAGCCCCTACCGGAGAACAGGTTATAATTGTGTAATGGCTGGTTTTAATTATAGTCGCACTTATTTCCGTACAACTCGCATTAGTAGCCACGCCAAAAATAACTACAACCAAAAAAATGATACTTTTCATAACTTTTTCCTCTTTGATTTAAGTTATTCATCGCGATAGCTCTAACCTCTCATAAAAAATCCTCTTCTCTTCAATATTCAGTATCCAATATTGTCAAAAAGCAATCAATGGGGGTTACATGTAATATAATGGGGTAAAACCTTCATACTGCGTGAAACCCTAGTACTACAATGTTGCAGGTTCAACAGAAGACTAAGTTAAGATTGCGGCCATAAATCATCAGTCCGGCCAGATTCCTGGTTATTAATAGAGAAAAGAGGACCTCCTGTTTGTTCTTAAGTCCAAAATGTTCAGTGACAGAACAATAATCCAGTTCTCACTGAGTAAATGGAAATCAATATTCATGTCTTCGGACTTAATAATAAAATGTTTTTAGAGGTGATCTCTTTGAAAGTAAAACGTCAACACAGCTCATATCTTCATCTTCTGTTATTATTTGTCACATTTGTTTTTACGACAGTTATCGTTTGCCAACCGGCCCAGGCCACTGGCAATGAAGCGTCGGCCCCTGCCGAAACAAAAACCCTGACCTTAAAAGGCCAGTTTCTCGGCAGTTCTTATAAGGCGAAACTGATCTCCATCCAGATCGGTGAGCGGATCGACCTGATTTCCTATGATAGCAAAACAAGCGGTCTTGATGAGCTGGTGAAAGGAGCAAATATCGTCCTTCATTATCAAGCTGAAGGCGTCAAAAAAAGGGCTGTGGCTATTCTGCCCGAGTTAGTGGAAATTCCTGCCGGGGTTACAGAAATCCAGCCGACAGATCTTCAGAAAATCATCTCCAATCCACCGAAAGACCATGGCTATCTGCTGATTGATTGCCGACCGGCCGAGTTTTATGCCGAATCCCACCTGCCAACTGCAGTTTCGATTCCCTGGAACGAATCAAAAAAGCGGAAGGCCGCCCTTTTACCGGAAGACGAGGAAACCCTGCTGATTTTTTACTGCCTTGGCTCTACCTGCCTGCTTGGTCCCAACTCGGCAGCCCTGGCGGCAGAGGCCGGATATAAGAATATTAAGGTTTTACTGAGCGAATTGTCCGTATGGCAGGAGAATGGCGGGCAACTGTTTTCTAGTGACAGTTATATTGTTAACAGCAATATAGTCCTTGTAGATCTGCGTGGCTCGGACGAAGCTGAAGCAGGCCACATCCCCGGAGCCGCGAATATCCCTTTTACCGATCTGGAAGAAGCTGAATATGATTTCCCGGCGAAAAAATCTGCGCCGGTTGTGGTCTACGGCAATGACAATGACATAACAGCCTCTATAAGTGTCATCAAAGGTTGGGGTTTTCATCAGGTATCGATAGTCGAAGGTGGTTATGGCAGTTGGATCAAAAGAGGCAATCCCATCGAGACCGGCACTGCCCCATCATCTATAAGATGGCAAAGACGATTAGGTGCAGGAGAAATTTCAATTGAGAAATTCAAAGAGGTCTTAGCGAACAATCCAGACGGGGTTATTATAATCGATGTCAGGACCAATGAAGAGGCCGCCAAGGGTAAGTTGATAAATTCAGTCCATATACCCTTGAATAAACTTGAGCTACGCCTTGCTGATATCCCCGAAGACAAAGAAATTATCCTGCATTGCACCACGGGGGCCCGGGCAAGGATGGCCTATTCTTTTCTTAGCCAGCACAGGGCCAAGGTCAGCTTTCTACATGCCAGGATTACCTGCAAGAAGGAGAAATGCCGGATCAGGCCCTGATCTTGTCCGTTTGAAACTTTCTCATTTTATCTGCGCGTTGACTAGTAAGCTTAATTCAATTGCTTATCCCCGAAAGAAAATCGGGATTAGATTGATGTTTATGTGCGAGGTATCACTATCGGATAGATTTTTTGATGTTATCTCCTGTTATCTTTTGAACGGTTGACAACTTTTCAATAAGGCTTAATGCCTCATCCGTAGCGACATCATATAAATCTAGAATATCCTTGCCGAAGTCATCACTTCTCAAAGCTTCAAATTTGAACAACTGCATTTGATTGAGAAGATTGTTAAGTATATGGTGTGACGCAAATAAAGTTGATTTATAAATATGTAGTGCTTCAATTTGCTTTTCTTTGCTAATCATTTTCTGTGAATGGTAATCGGTAAAAAACCCGAATAAAATCACAAGAATAATTATGACCAACCTCATCCATAATTCATTGAAGTCACTAGGGATAAACTCAAATTGTTCTTCCCCATAAAAAATATAGTGTATAGAAGAATCCGCAAACCAAAAGAAAACAGCCAAAATAATTCCGACAACCGAAAAGATACTAATTTTCATATTAATAACCTGAATAACTCCATATTATATTTAAGCACTTACGCCTTTCCAACATAGCAATGATAAAGTGTAATCGGAAAATATTTTTAGCAGAGTTCCGAACCGTCAGCGGAGGGATTGGCGATGGGGCACCCTGGCAGTGCGGCATGTCTTACAATAAAGAATTAAACAGCGTATTTTCCCCTTTATTTTTTCCAGCAATCCTGGGGCGTTGCCGACTCTGGGAGAGATTGATTGATTTATCCTAGACATGGCCCGGCTCAAATCAGGTTCTCTGCCATGCAGGATTTTAACCATGGCATTGCCGACAAAATAGGGGTATGGCGTTCGGAGATTATATTCCGGCGTCAGGACTGCAAGGTTCAGGGAAGATTCGAAAAGGGCTTGCCGAAAGCTTGGTTGGTCGAGCACACGCCTTGTGTTGTCTTCCTTATGTATTCTTAACTTATCTTTGGCATAAAGCTTTGCCCATGCCTTGAAAGTGTTCAATACAGCCGCATTTCTTTTGAAGAGAATAACACCGGCATTACCTTGAGGAAAGGCTTCATTGCACCCTGGAAAATCATCTTGACCATATCGGAAAGGCGCATGGCTGTAAGCCAGGTCAAAGCGATCCAGAAGCAGAGGTAGCTCGTATAAAGTTTGGATGACCAATGTATCGGTATCAAGAAACAGGGTCTTGTTAAATGGGGTTTGTGCCAGGGTTGCTATTCTGTCGAATGATGTATAGGTAGGCTCCGGGATAACAGTAATATGATTAAAGGGGTTGTTCTTCAAATGGGCCTGGTCGTCGAGAAAAATTGCCGTCGGAATATCGGGCATCCTTTCTTTCACTGAACATGCAGAGCGTATGGCTTCGTCAATAAAATCCTTTCCTGTTGCCACATAGACTATTCCGAACTCATCGGCCATGAACTTGCTCCTTCAAAAGGCTATCCAACCATCATCAAGAAGAACATACTTGATGACTTTTCTTTGGCATTAATAATCACCAGAAGACGTTAATTTTCCTGTTACCGGTTTTTTTAAGGTACAACAGAGCGAACGGGATATCAGGAAGATAAACCTGTATTGCCATTTGGATTAGCCGTTAACAACCAGCGGCGGTTTTTCAGTTCATTAACCATATATATTGTTCAAATAACAAGACATTTATAAAAATTACAAGAGCTGCTCATCCATATTAAGTAATCTTTTTATGAATTGCCAAAAGGAGATTGGAGTGGTCAACTCGATACCAGCCCCCCCCCTCCTAAAAGATAGTAACCGCTTCGTTTTTTCCTCGCCGATAATACAACAAATTTAGCTGTCATTACATCAATTCCAAGTCTTCGAGCCAACCGGCTTTTTCAGTAAGATGGCCCATAAGAATACGAGAAGCTTCTTCAGGATGTTCCGGCCGGGAATGAATCTGACTCATCACCAAAATATCGTCCTTGCGTCCACAAATTTCGATTTTTCCGATGTCATGACCCATGATGAACTTGAAACGCTTGGCATAGCCATCCAGACCACGCTTGGCTTCTGACACAATATCCACCCCGCGCTTCAGGGGTACCTGGAAATGATGGCGCACACGCGAGACGGGCATACACTGATACAGGTAGTAAGGGTTCACGCCGATGCGGACCAGCCCGTTCATTAAGTCTTCAAGGTTCTTAACGGTATCGTTAACACCTTTAAGAAATACGGTCTGATTGTTGACGGTAATGCCAGCGCTACGGATTCGGCTCACAGCTTCCTTTGAGAGATCAGTAATTTCATTGGCATGATTAAAGTGAGTTGGGATATAGAGAGTTTTGTGCCGGTTGAAATCGCGAAGAATTCCGATCAACTCATCATCGAAATAGCGAAGGGGGTACACCACGGGAGTCCGGGTTCCAATGCGGACATAGTTCACATGATCGATATCCTTCAAGGCCTCAAGCATCTTGGCAATGACCTTGGTGGGTAGCATCATGGGATCACCACCTGAAATGATCACATTGGTAATTTCCTTGTGTTCGGCAATATACTTTGCGGCATTCTGGAAGTTCTCGACTGTCTTGTCGTTGGGCAATCCCACCAGGCGTTTGCGGAAGCAGTGGCGGCAGTACATGGAACAGTACTCGGTTGCAACGATCAGGGCAGAGTAAGGGTACTTGTGCAGGATTCCGTTGCCCTTATTATGTTTATCGTCACCGTAAGGATCCCCCGTGGTTTCACCCATCTGGCCAGCCACAACCAGTTCTTCAACGGAAGGAATCGCCATTTTGCGGATAGGATCCAGGGGGTCATCTGGATTGATGAGGCTGAGGTAGTAGCGCGGGATGTTCATGGGATGATTATCCAGCACCTCATGCATTGAGCGCTCTTCCTCTTCGGTCAGAGAAAAATAATGCTTAAGTTTTTCCAGAGAATTTATGTTATTGGCAAGTTCGGTGTTCCATGCCAGTTTATGAAAATTAATGGTGTCCAGTTTCTCGAATGGATCATTAGTCCTTAACTCAGCCATGCTTTGCTTTTTATCTCCTTAGATATTTTCTGATATTTAGTTTTCCGCCCTGATTCAAGAGCTTTTGAGGTGGCCGGTTGTATGAAATTCTAGAGAGACCTCTATTCAGGCATGTTTGGGATTGTGGTTGTCTCACCCTTGTAATTTCGTACCGTGTATTCCTTCTCGTTTTTATCGACTATATAATAGTCTGGCATTAATGGAATTTTGCCAATGTTGGTCGCCAGCACATACATTGGTTGGGCCAAACCGGTGGTATGGCCACGTAATGCATCACGGATCAACTCAGCGCCTTTCTCAACCGGAGTACGAAAATGATCGATTCCCGGAGCTGGTTCACAATAGAAAACATAGTAGGGCCGGATACGAGTACGGAGTAATTTCTGATGCAACTCCCTGAATGTATCCACATCATCATTGATTCCCTTCAGAAGCACAGCCTGGTTCCCCACATTAATTCCGCAACTCATCAATTCGTAAACCGCTTTGGCCGTTTTTTCGGTAATCTCTTTCGGGTGGTTGCACTGGGTATTGATCCAGACCGGAACTTTGTGGAAGCCGCCGATAGCTTTTTTTAACCCTTCAGTAATGCGCTGCGGTAAAACTATAGGGAGACGAGAGCCGATGCGAATCATTTCGATGTGTGGAATCGCACGAAGTGAGGTAATCAGGTATTCTAATTTTTCATCAGACAACAACAAAGGATCACCGCCGGTAACCAGAACGTCGCGAATCTCGGGATGTTCAGCAATCCAAGCGAGTCCTTCTTCAACATCAAAATTTAGTTGCAAATCTCTATCAACAACCAGTTCCTTACGGAAGCAGTGCCGACAGTAAATCCCACAAACCTGGACTACGGTAAAAGCAATCCGATCGTGATACTGACGGGCAATACTATCTGGTCGAACTTCTTCAGTCGCTCTATTCTCTTTCCAGACCAGGTAGTTTTCCATCCCGTATTCATTGACCAGCTCCTTCATGGATGGAATCACTTGTTTTCGGATCGGGCAGTTAGGGTCATCCTTATCCATCAACGAGGCAAAATATGGAGTTGTTCCCCACTTGGTTTTTAACGTCTCTATCGCTTTTCTTTCATCGTCAGATACAGTGATAAACCTTTCAAGCTTTTCAAGGGTATTCACCTGATTATTCATCTGCTCCAGCCAGTTTCCGGCTATCATTTCTTCAACAGGCAAATGTTTATGGTCTGGATCATCGTCTGATGATTCATCAATTGGATACAACAAGGGGCACCTTTGATATTGGCAGACTCGATAAGACACTAAAAGTGATTGCCAAGATTCAGGTGGAAAGAGAAATACTTGAAAACAACCAGACTGCGCAGGATTAATGGTAACTGCTTATTTTTGGATATGTTTTGAATAAAGAAATATAATGGAAATCCAGATAAATTGCAAATTAGGGGGGGGGGCATTATCAAGTCGTTGGAGGCGTACTGAATATTTGTTGAGTTTAGATGGAAATATGACAGCTCTAAGTTTTTTTGTTTGTTGGGCTGGTTTTATTGACTGAGATAGAAGTGGAATAGTTGTTGAGACCGGCGTAATGATGGGTTGTCTGAGCTATTCAAAATGAAGGCCGAATGACTATGGTGTCATTCGGCCTCTATTTTTGCCTGGCTGAAAGATGCTCTTTGAGCCACTCAGTAAGATCACGCGGAGTTTGCATGACCATGTGCTTGAAAGTATAAGTTAGCCCTTTTCCCCAAAAAGGACCTTATTTAAGTACAGTTTCGATTTATCATGAACTCAAGTTAATTGCGGCATCTTTCTGGTTTTTTTTGAATTTTGGTGAAACAAATAACAAACCGGCCATAAAAAGTGGATAAGCAACCGCAACCAAAACAACTAGAGCAATGATTAAATTAAAGAATAATTCCATGATACCCCCCCTTGAATTAAAAAAACCTGCTCCTTGAAAAAGGAAACAGGCTTAAAAAATCAAAAAGAAGAAATTCTCTTCTTCGGTAGCCTGGCGGCCCCACATGGGGTCCATAACTTTGCGCCCTGGGATTACTCCCAGCTTGCCCTTTTCAAAGAGTTACTAATATATATGACTTTCTTTGTACTTGATTCTGGATATTGAAGCAATAATTACACCACAATATGGTAAATTTAAGGGATAACCCTACCACAATTGTGACAAGACCTATCAAAGGTCTAATTGGAGATGTATCTTTAAAATCTTGAACGGACAAGATTAAAGATTTTACTGATTATTTTAAATTTTGAAACAGTGATTTTCTGTATTGTGAAGTTAAGTAAAAATTGAGAACAACATTGTAACTGTTAAATATGGAATCAATAGCAGTGTTAGTATTTAGTTCTTTAATTGATTGTTAAAACAGCTATAGTGATTTGCTAATTTCCTCTAAATCTTTTTTCCCTAAACAAAGAGATGATTAATGGAACCAAAGTGTGAAAAAAGTAACAGATAAAGTATTTCAGCAAATACATATTTTGAGTCATTGCTGGCTCACAATTTTGCCCAACCACGTGCATGATGTTTTACTATGGATAGCAATTGAATTAGCAGGTAGCGGCTGCGGCGGATGCACTCCTCCCGGGTGCATTCTTGAGGCCGATCAGTGGCTGATAAACTTTCCCGTCTTGAGCGGAATAACGGCTAAGACAGAAGCTTGGC
>DAOVJK010000130.1 GCA_030673265.1 Pseudomonadota bacterium
ATATATCCGTATAGCACCCCTCAGGGGGGTATTGTACAGAATCTGCTGTATAAGGCTTTCAGCATACTAAAGTATCGGAGCCTCCCTCTGGTCGCTTACCTGCTGAAAACATCATACTTTGCCTATCGAGCGTTTCGCAATCGGGCATCTCGACTGGTGAAATATGCGGTATAGGTACTTAATCATAAAAAAAGAGGTAGAGTTATGAAGGTTGTAGCTTTTAACGGCAGTGCCCGCAAAAAGGGCAATACCACCCATCTTTTGAATATTGTTCTGGATGAGATTAAAGCCCAGGGCGGCGAGACTGAGTTGGTCGAACTGGCTGGCATTAACCTCAGCGGCTGCAAGGCCTGCTACCAGTGCTTTGAGAGCAAGAATGACCGTTGCGCGGTGGATGATGATCTGATCAATGACGCCATTGACAAGATGATTGCTGCCGATGCTATTATCCTGGGCTCTCCCACTTATTTTGCCGATGTGTCGGCGAACATGAAGGCCTTCATGGAGAGAACCGGCATGGTCAGCCGGGCCAATGGTGATATCTTTAAGCGGAAGGTGGGGGCATCGGTGGTGGCGGTGCGCCGGGCCGGGGCCTCCCATGTTTTCAGTTCCCTGAACAATTTTTTCCTGATCGGCCAGATGATCCTGGCCGCCTCTTCCTACTGGAATATCGGCATTGGCCGCGAGCCGGGCGAGGTTATGGATGATGCCGAAGGGGTGAAGACCATGAAAGACCTGGGGGCCAACATGGCCTGGTTGATTAAGAAGGTTAAAGAGTGATAAGTGGGTTAGGGTAAAATTCTCAACTTCCCGAGTTGTTTTATTTTGTTTAATTCCTGCGGGTGTATAAGGTTTGTTATTATTTGTTTCTGACAGGAGCCAGGAGCCAGGAGCCGGAATACGGGAAGCAGACTAACTGATTTTCTCGTCCTGCTTCTGGATACTGACTCCTGTCTTCTGAATTCAAATAAGGATGAGTTTCTTCTAAATTAAGAATGATCTCTTGACTACCAGATGACAAAGAAACCAGGAAAGTTGAATAGAGTTGTTACTGGTCCTTGAAGCCCTCCCGGATCATCTTAAACTCACCAGTTTCGGGATCAAGATCATAGATATTGAAGTTGGTGCGCATATCTATGCCGTCATAATGAACAGCAAAGTTGATGGCTGATGATCCTGCCGAAAGGCTTTCAATTCGGTGGAAGACCCCCCGGGGCCAGACCAGCATGGCCGGGCCATCATAAGCAATCTTGCCGTTCTTGACGATCCGGTCGGCGGTCACCTCAAAGCTTTCAATCCTGCCGTGTTTTTTGATGTAGATGTCTACCAGTCGGATCCCGTGCAGAACCACCAGATTGTCGTCCTGATGGGTATGCATGTACCAGGGACGGGTCACTTCGCCCACCGGCCCTGGTGATACGGCGCTGCTTGCGTGGATTACCCGGTCGATGGCGTCGATCCTTGGCATCGCCTCGGTGGGAATATTGTCGAAGGCAACTCCCTTGGTTCGGCGCAGGGTGTTGAGCGGGATTATTTTGTAAAAATCTGGGATTTCTTCGAAAATTTCAGCGGCATTGATCTTCATTGTAACCTCTTGATATTAACCGTTAGTCTGGCCCGCGCAGCTTATTTAAAGCTGTACCAAAGAATTCCGCTTCCTGAAGGACCTTGATGCAGATTTCATAATCATTACGAGTCAGGAAAGTTTTCTCCTTTCTTTTGCACTATAAATGACACGATACCAGCATTCAGGATATTTTAAGTGCAATGGTTTGGATATGATAGAAATTTTTACACACATTTGTATAAAAGCCAATGGCAGACCCCTTAAAGGGTCAGATTCATGACGGTTTCCGAGCCGCCTCCGGGGTAAGGGTAACGGGAGGGGGGACTTTTTTTCGGTGTTTCTTAACAGGTTGATCTACTGGCAGAATCCCTGGCCCGCGAGACCGTGGTATACCTGGAGCCGGAGAGGTACTCGCTCTCGTCGTCAGGGCCAAAGGTTGGCGGCAAGTTCCCATGCCTTTGGTTCTAAGGGGATATGATCTTATTGCTGTCAGTTTAGTGGCGTCCATTCGGCAAGGAGTTGTTTTATTATTACCAGTAATAAAGGATTGTTTTGTGGTTAAAGTAAAAACCTTGACGGAGGAGTTGGGAAGCAATTAAAGTCACGTAATATCAGGTATAAAAAGATAAGCTTCTGCAGCGAAAGGCTGTTTGCGGCCAAGATAAAGGGGAAGGGCTAAAATGACAAAGAGCTGTAGTCTTGCCAGTTTCTTGTTGTGGGGTATTTCGACGCTGTTTTTTCTCGGATGCAGTAATTCTTCTGATTACAGTGGCCAGGATCCCAAGGTTTCTGCCGCAGATGCGGTGATAGTCTTTCAGGCCGGAGCCGAAGAGGATGTCACTTTCCTGCATCAGAAGCATGCGGAATTCTGGGATCAGGCCTGTTTTGTCTGTCATAACCATTTTGATGTCAGGACAGATGGGGCCTGGAAGTGCGCTGAGTGCCACTCAAATAATGACACAGAAGGGCTTTGCGCCGACGATGTCAATAACCATGATTGTATGGCGGCCCAGTGTTACAACTGTCACCAGGATCCGGCTATGGTGCCGGGGGGAGATCCTGCGCCTAATTGCATTGATTGCCATATCCCGATAAGTACCGGGACTTTTGTTGACGGGGCGGTTCAGGGTTTACGCTATCAGACCTCTTCGCAAAGCGGCTTAACAGATGCCAGCGGCTCTTTCTTCTATCTGGCCGGTGGTGATATAACTTTTTCGGTTGGTACCATTGTTATTGGTTCGGCACCGGTCAGAGGGTTCATGACTCCGCTTGATCTGGTAGCCGGAGCTGCCGGGGTGACCGATCAGACGGTGACCAATATTGCCAGGTTTCTGCAGTCATTGGATGTTGATGGCAACCCTGACAACGGGACGGTCCTGCCTCCGGATATTCACACCGTAGCCCAGGGGATGACCATCAACTTTGCGGTCGATAAGGCTACCTTTGAATTAAACCAGAACCTTATCGCCTTACTGAACAACTATGTTTTTACACTTGTTGATGAAGCAGATGCCCAGGCCCACCTGCAGAATTCGATCGACAACCAATATCCACCAGCTACAGGTACCAGGGTCAGTGGGGCGCCTAATACCCAGTTTGTGTTACAGGGGGCATACACTGCAACTGCCGGGGTTAACTATACCTATAAATGGTATCGGGATTGTCTGGTGGGCGGGGTTTCGGAAATTAGTGGTGCAAACTCCACAACCTACCAACCGACTGTTCCCAGTGATCTGGGTTGTAATATTAGCTTTGAAGTTACTCCTGATACCGCCGGTGGTTCCGCCAGCCAGAGCGGCTGGTTGGGTCCAATAAACAACGATAACCCGTATACACTTTATGCAACTATCGGTGCGGCCAGCGAAATAGACCAATATATCTTCAGGGTAAGCGGGTCGACAGATGATGACGTTGTTATTGATGTTCAGTCTGTAGAGTCGGATGGAGCCTGGTTCGATCCTTCTCATCACCCTTGGCAGACGCCTTGTGTTGGTTGCCATGATGATGGGGGCGCCAAGAACCTTGGGTTTCTTGATGGTGGTCCTGATAATGGAGACTCTAACGACAAGCTTATCACCAATGTTTACCTGTATGATACTGATGGAACTACTGTAAAAGATAGTAAAGACTGTTGGCCGTCTGCCTGTAGTGTTTCTTTAGGTAATTGCCAGCCCGGTTGTGATGCCCTTGATGTCTTAACAAGGGGGGGGCGGAACCCCTATTTGGATATTGCAGCAACAGGCAGTTTGAGTCCTGGGGATTACACGGTTAAGATCGGTGCTGCTCCGGTTGTCTTCAGTGTCGACTCGCAAGGAGAAGATATAAATACCGATGGCAACTGGTATTCCAACAGTTTGGTTGAGGTGTATCCGTGGGGTGGTTATCCCCATGTGAGGAGTAACTATAAGATAACTTTCACTTTCAACTAGGTTATTTTTCATATGAGATATAATTATCATTACGGGGCCGATGGGAGGGGTGATTGCGTGAGGCGAAAGGTTTGGGGTGGGCTGCTTGTAGCTATAATGTTGGTGTCCCTGGTTGGGTGCAAATCCACTGGTTCTAGCGGTTCGTCCAAGGTGGTAATCAGGGAGGTGCCCAGGGAGCAGCGAACGGCCCTGATGATCCTTAACTTCAAAAATTCCACCCTGCAGGACCGAGCCGAGAAATTTTCACCATGGGAATTCGGACTGGCCTCCATGCTCATGACCGATCTGGAGAGTGTCGGTCTGTTCAATATCCTTAGCCGCGAATTGCTTAAAGAGGTGCTGCGGGAGCAGACCTTCCAGATGACCGGCCTGGTTGATGACCGCAAGGCCGTAGAAATGGGCCGGATCGTTGCTGCTAAATATGTGGTTGCCGGTACCTTCATGGAGATGGACGGTTCTCTGCGGATTGAGTCGCGTCTCTTGTCGGTTGAAAATGGTGCTCAGCTAGGTGCTGCAGCGGTTGCCGGGATGACCAACAACTTTTTTGATCTGGAAAAACAGCTGGTCGTCGAGATGACCGGCTATCTGGGAGTTGCCCTTGATGACAGTGAAGCCAGAATGCTGGCCGGTCAGATCGAAACAAAGTCGCTGGATGCCTCGTTAAGTAATTATGCCGGGGAAATGGCCCTGCTTGAGGCCAAGGAATTTAAGGCAACCGGTAAACCACAACAGGCTGATTCTTTGCTGAAACAGGCGCGAATCAGGTTTGAGATCGCCCTGAAGCATGATCCCGGCTATCAGAGAGCGCGGGACAATCTGGCCAGCCTGACCATGGCCATCCCCATGACCCTTTAGCCTGCCGGGAACGGGTTGCTTTTATCGGATGAAAAATGACAAAGGAGTAGTCGTGAAAAAGCTGACAACAGTGTTAGGTCTTTTCTTCTGTCTGGGGTTGCTGGTTAATCCTTCTGGGGCTAAGGCTGGGACGTATTTCACCGGGGCCAAGGGCTGGTACGCTTCCTGGGATTCGGGTATTCTCAACTGGTTCGAGGAGGACCTGGCTCACTCCTTTCTGGCAAACCGATTGACACTGACAGCCGATTCAGATCCCGGAGATGGTTACCTTCTCGGCCCGCTTTTCGGTTACATGACCGATGACGGCAAGTGGTCTTTTAGTTTCGCGCCAATGATAATCAGCGATTTTAGCCAGGACTGGCACGGTATGGCAGGCCCGATGGCCTTGAACACTACGGTTGATCTCACCAGGCACGATTTTGACTTTGCCGCCAGTATGAAACTAAGCGACAATTACAAGATGTTTTTCGGTTACAAATATCAGGACATGAAGATGGATTTTAACCTGTCCTACGAAGTAATGAGCGACCCTCAGAATTTCCTGTATTGTATCGAGTCACAGGTTCATATCCCCACGGTTGGAATCAGCGGAGTGTATCAGTTTGGCAGTTCACTGGTGGCAGGCGGTCAGGTGGGGTTACTTTACACCTTTCCGAGTCTGGAGATTACCTCTGCCGGCGTCACGGAAGATATCAGACCGTGGAACTCTTTCGGTTTTAACCTCGAGGCATCCCTGACTTACCGACCGGCGACGGATGTTCTTCTTCAGGTTGGATACCGGTATCAGGTATTTGAATTTGAGGCCCGAGCCCCGGGCAGTTATAACGATATCAGTTCATATGACATTACCCACGGTCTGACTCTGACCGGGGTGTATCTGTTTTAACCAGGATTATTAATGAGCCTTAGCCAGAATCTTGACAGGTGAATTATTCGTAGTGGGGCGGATATGGCGAATATGTTTTGTTTTGCATTGAATTCGCGAAATATCTTGGTGGGCAGTAATCCGAGAAATGGCAAAAGTGCATAAAAAAAGGACTCACTTACGAGTCTTTTACGTTGGAGATTGACCACAATTATCTGTTAAGAAGGCCTTATTGGTTGAATTAAAATAACAAGTGCACCACGAGCGGCCTCTTTCAAGAATATTTCATAAGGTTAGCTTTGGCAGCTCTCGTCAGAGCAACCGCAGCTGGAATCCTTGCTGTCCGAAGAGATTCCGAGCCGGACGAGTTGTTTTCTGATGACCAGATAAAAAGGTTTTATCGATAAGATAATCAGGATGATTGCGCTGATCAGTTGGATACTGTAGGGCATGATTTCACTGGCTTGACCGACCACGGCCTGGGCGGAAATCCCGCTCCATTGATAGACCTTGTCCAAAAGCAGGCCAAACGAGACACTGCAGACGGCCAGCACCAACAGGTAGCGCAGGGTGGCCCTTTTACCCAATATTCCAGTAAGTATCGACAGGGATGCCATGTTGGTGGCAGGACCGACCAGCAGAAAGACCAGGGCGGCGCCGGGGCTTACTCCTTTAAGAATCAGGGCGGCGGCGATTGGGGTTGAAGCGGAGGCACAGATATAGATGGGGATGCCTGCCGCCAGCATCATCAACATTGAGCCCAACCCTCCGCCCAGGTAGTCGGCAATTACCTCCTGGGGTATCCAGACCGTGATTATGCCGCTCAGGATCAGGCCGAAGGCGAACCAGGTGGCCAGATCTCCCCATAATTCCACAAAGGCGTATTTGAGACTGGTCCACAGCCTGAGGTAGACGCCATGGTGACTGGCATGCTCACCCGGGCTGCAATCTTCGCCGGAGCAGCAGTTGTCGATCTGGCAGGCTTCGAGGGTAGGTGCGGTCGGTTTGTTGACAGGGCTGAACAGGCTCTCGGTTACTCCTGCCGCTACGGCGCTGACGAAGGCAGCAACGGGTCGGGCGATGGTCATGAGCGGGTCAAGCAGGGCATAGGTGACGCTGATTGAGTCAACACCGGATTCCGGGGTCGAGATCAGGAAGGCGACGGTCGCGCCGTTACTGGCCCCTTGTTTTTTAAGTGAAGCGGCAGCGGGCATTACTCCACAGGAGCAGAGGGGGATGGGGATGCCGAATAAGGCTGCCTTTAAAACCGGTTTGAAGCGGCCCCGGCCGAGGTGTTTGGCTACGTACTCCGTGGACAGGAAGGTTTTTAAGAGACCGGCGATAACGATGCCGAAAATTATATAGACCGAGGCGTCAAGCAGGAGGTCCCATGATGCCAGGAAAACATCTGTTAAAAAACGCATAAAATTTATTCCCTTATATGTTCAAGGCCGATATCGATCAACCGGCTGATATGTTCGTCGTTTAAGCGGTAGTAAAGGACCGGCCCTTCACGGCGGTTGGCGACCAGGTATAGTTGGCGGAGTATTCTTAATTGATGGCTCACCGCCGATTCAGTGATGCCCAGAAAAGCGGCCAGATCGCAGACGCACATCTCCTCGTGTGACAAGGCCAGTAAAATCTTCAGACGGGTGGTGTCCCCCATGGCCTTAAAGAGATTGGCCAGTTTCTCATGTTCTTCCGGCTGCAAACAGGTCTGGCTGGCTTTTTCAATCCGTTTCGGGTGAATGACTCGACACAGGCAGGCATCTTCATTGGTTTTAGGCATAAATTTTCCGTTATTTATCGTCTGAGTATGTGCTCATATGTTAAGTATGTGAAGGGGGAGTGTCAAATGTTTTTTTGAAAGGAGAGGGGCAGGTTGTGCTAAATGTTGAAAAATGTTGCATATTCGGTGAGTATTGTTTGAGCATAGCTTCATAAATATAAATCTAAAGTCAGACTTCACTATCAATCGTAATCGCAGTTAACCCCGGAGTGATAATTTAGGAATGCCCATGGATTTACCTGATAATAAAAAGTGGGAGGATGCCTGCATCGATTTTGGTTTTGATGCTGCGGCTGGTCGTTTGTTCATGGGCATCATTCACAACCTTAACGGGGTGGGGCAGGCATTTTCAATGCAGGTTGAGTTGTTGACCATGATGTTTGCTCAGGCGGATGATCTGCTGGCCGAGATCGGTCTGGCCACGAGTCTGGAGGAAGCGCAGGAAAAGAGCGCGGAATTGCGGGTGATGATGGGGCGTCGAGCCGATCTGGTCAAGCATTTGCCCCGGCAGGTGGAGATTCTTCAGGAAACGGTGCGGCGAGCCGCGGTTCTTACTGAAGTGGTC
>DAOVJK010000146.1 GCA_030673265.1 Pseudomonadota bacterium
TAAAGGCGGTTTACGATGAGGATGTCCTGTGCCGGGTGATCACCGACGGTACCGTCGGTGATCACCCGGCACAGGACATCCTCATCGTAAACCGCCTTTACCTTCAGTTCGATGGCGCCGTCGTCAATCAGGATCCGGTTGCCTTTTTTAACGTCGGTCGGCAGGTTCCGATAACTGGTCGGAATGAGCC
This sequence comes from Pseudomonadota bacterium, assembly GCA_030673265.1. Classification (GTDB taxonomy): domain Bacteria; phylum Desulfobacterota; class Desulfobulbia; order Desulfobulbales; family JAGXFP01; genus JAGXFP01. The sequence goes on from DAOVJK010000146.1 coordinate 191, forward strand.
CCTCCTTGCCGATGACGTCGCGGGAGGTTATCGTGACCTCGGTTCCGGGCAGGAGCTTCAGGGCGCCGTTTTCCATTTTCCCGGTCCTGATTTTCGGACCTTGCAGGTCGCCAAGGATCGCGATAACCCGTTCTTCTCTTTCGGCAAGCTGGCGGACCAGCTTGATCACGGCCTTTTTCCCTTGGCTACTGCCGTGCGAGAAATTAAACCGGAAGACATTCACGTCTGCTTTCATCAATGCCAGCAGATCTTTCTCGCTTGCCGTGGCCGGGCCGATCGTGGCGATTATCTTGGTGTGGCGTTTCATTAAATCCCTTATTCGAGCGTAACTGTTAAGTGGCATCCCATCCAGAGTCTACGCTTGCTTGCCCGCGATCACAGCGTCTGACATAGCAAAAAAATATAGTCAATCTCTCTGCTTCTTACCCAGATCCGGGGCACTGCTTAACAGTCATTGCCTGAGTTTGGTCAGGTTTTCCCCAATGGGGGTATAGTTTTGAGCTCCTTCAATATAAAGGGTAGCATATAACTCAAGCGGAAAGTCAAACGATAAATTGTTCTAAGTCTTCGCTTCGCTGCTTAACCATTTTCATATTACTAACCCGTATATTTCATGAGTATTTTTGAAAAGACATTTTAACTGATTGTGCTTGTGTGTTAAACCTTTGGTTTGCTGTGGAATATCAAGGTCACAGTTTGTACCAAATGAAATACATGGTTTGTTTTTCAGATAGCGCAGACTTCGAAACTACTCACCCTGCGGGCTAAGGCTTTTTGGTGCTCATTCCGAGTTCAGCTGTTTTAAGAATGGCGGTTGTCTGTTAAGTTGTGCAGATCCTTTGATCCTGGAGCTTATTGAGGTGGAATTATGAAAACAGTTATTGCGCTTATGTTGACTATCGCCGTTTTAATCTTTCCTCAGGACATATTTGCGGATGAATGCCTGGAGGGTGATTGTGAAAATGGTAGCGGCAAGGGTTTCACCGAAGAAGGGAAATTATATGACGGCGAATGGCTTGACGGTGAACCCCATGGCCAGGGCCGACTCTTTATTGCTAAAGGCAAAGTTCTTGAAGGTAGATGGCAGCATGGAAATCTGATTGCGGAAAAGGGCAATAAAAAAGTTTTACAGAGGAAATAATTATCAATGGCTGAAAAGAAAAAATTTTACGCAATCGCCGTGGGGGCCAAACCCGGCCTTTATACCAGTTGGCCGAAAGCCCATGCCCAGGTCAAAGGGTTCCCCGGCGCCAAATACAAAGGATTTACGACCAAACGCGAAGCAGAGCTCTGGCTCAAGAATCCGGTCCATACCCCCACTGCCGCAAAAGTCAAAGCAGCTAAAAAAATCAGTATGGCCCCTGCCGATACCTCGCCCAGGCCGGGGGAGGTTACAATTTACACCGATGGCGGCGCTCGTTTTAACCCCGGGCCGGGCGGTTACGGGGTTGTGCAGATCTATAATGACCAAACCAAGGAACTGAGCGGTGGCTACCAGCATACCACCAATAATCGAATGGAGCTGATGGGCTGTATTGTCGCCTTGCGTAATCTGGAGCACCGGGATAAGCCGGTGACCATCTATTCCGATTCCCAATACGTGGTAAACGGCATCACTAAGGGCTGGGCCAAAAACTGGCGGAAGAGGGGTTGGGTGAAATCCAACAAACAGCCGGCCATTAACCCGGATCTCTGGGCGGAGCTTCTCGATCTCATTGAGGGTCTTAACATTATCTTCAGGTGGGTTAAGGGGCATGCCGGTCACCCGCAGAATGAGCGTTGTGATGAGATGGCGGTGGCCTGGTCAGGGAAAAGTGATTTGCCGGTTGACTCGGGCTATAAAGGCTGAGGATCACAATGGCGAAAAGAAGTGCTCAGGATAATGTTTTGGTTTACTCAACTGATCGGGGCCGGGTCTGTCCCGGTTGCGGTTACCCTGCCGGGCAATGTTGCTGCAGCAAGGAGAGCCAGCCCAAGGGTGATGGTGTTGTCAGGATTAGCCGGGAAACGAAAGGGCGTAAGGGCAGTGGGGTGTCTTTGATCTCCGGTCTGCCCTTGGCAGGGGCCGGACTTAAGAAACTGGCCAAACAGCTCAAGCAGAAATGCGGCTCCGGCGGGTCGGTCAAAAACGGGGTGATCGAGATTCAGGGCGACCATCGCGAGTTTTTAAAGGGAGAGTTGGAAAAGCAGGGTTACAAGGTTAAGTTAGCCGGGGGCTGACCAAGGTTGGATTGCCAGGTCCAGATGGCCTGAAGAGCTACGAATTCCTGATCATGACGGATAGGCACAGCATAATTTCCTGACGATAGATGCCAAAGTCCACTTTATGACCGTGAGTCGCGAACGATTGAATGCAAGCTTCATGTTGCACGCAATCTGTATGGCAGGTCCTGGCTTAACCGTTTGAGATTATGCTCTTGGGTGTTAATGGATTGAAGAACAAGAGCGATTAGAGCTGTTGATGTATCGGAATTTAACTGTGTGGAGGTCTTTCAGTGGCTGTGGAGTCTGAACAAAAAACAAAGCCGATTCCCTCTTATACCAAAGTGGGTTGGGTGGTTGCATGGATAGTTATGATAGTTCTCATAGCTATGATTTCAAGAAACTGTGTGCTTTCCGTTAAGTACGGCAGGCAAACAGAAATGGGTCTGGTGAACTCAACCTATCAGGCAGGAATTGCAGATGGTAAGCTCGATAAAGAATTTTCTTTGCCTGCGGATGTGAGGGGAAATCCTGTCTTGCGTAAAGCGTATACCAAGGGATATCGCGAGGGCATCAGTAACAGATGGCTGCTCGAGCAATGAAAATTAAACCTTATCCAGGGGAATAATACAGAGACTATATAGCAATGGACGGCAGGCCCTCAAAGGAGTAATATCATACATCTGCCATGGTTAGAAGTAGGAGTGAGGGGATTTGCTGATAAATCTGGTAGAATAATTACTTAGAGTAACTGATTCTTATGAAGAAACCTGAAAGTGTGCCGCCGGATGACGATTTTAAGATCAGGTGTCGCAAACTGGGGCATCAGATCCATTTTTCTTACTGTCGACGGGAAAGCTCAGGGCTGCCCTGTTTCAAGATCCTTGATTGCTGGTATCCGTATTTCCCGATTGAGGCGCTTCTTCGTGGCGAGCTGACGGAGGAAGAGTGGCAAGATGTTTTTGAAAAGCCTCGGCAACCGAAAATCCTTTCGCTGGTCGAGTTGATCGAACAGGCCCAGAAGAGAACGCAAGCCAAGGGCTAATAAAAAATAAATCGTTGGGGGTAACGATATGAAATTATGGGTAACGCCGAAAGGTGATAGATGGCTTTGTGATGAATGCCAGGATGATTTCGAGAAAGAGATTGCTGAAGAGGGCTGGCGAGTGGCCTTCGAGGAAAAATATAACGCCATGCTCCGTTGCTCCGCCTGCAAGCACGGCGATGTTGAGATTTTCGATTAGTCGGACTTTGCCCAAGCCTTCTCTGACCATGCAAGTGGGAATTCTGTTTGCTGATTTTGTCTGATTTGATCTAGCGGTAATCTGAAAGCGAAAATTATTTACCTGAACGTGCTTCCTTGTAAGTTTCTCCGAGCAGCCGCATAATTTCATTCCGATTATTTTTATCCCGGTTGAGGATAATTGTAAAACCGTCCAGATTACCATTAGCAGTATAATAACCGACATATGAATAGACGCCGGTCAGGGCGCCGGATTTATTAACAATACAGAATCGCTAAGTCAATAAGTCAACAACGTCCCCTTTTACACTTTTAATCCCAAGCGGCAATAGTTGCTTTTTTGGCCTCAAAAACGTCATTATAGACCCCCCAAAGGGCTATTTCCCGGGGTCATTCTTAATGGTTTCAGATAGTTAGCGTGGCCCGACCCCAGCCTGCTTTCCATTTTGGAAACAACTGCCGATGATTCCAAACAATACAAAACTAAATATTATAATCTTGATGCCATTATCTCTGTTGGTTATCGGGTAAATTCCAGTCAAGCCACCAGATTTAGAATCTGGGCAACTGAGCGTCTAAAGGAGTTTAGGGTTGGGGCAATTTATTATCTATGTCTGTAATCTTCATTCCTAACAGTTAAACTGTTTTGGAAAGATGTTGAATTGGCAATTAAGTATGGTCCCCGGAATTCTGGCCGCTATATTTCTAAAGCGAGATAGAAAATAACATCACCCTGGACTGTTTAGATAATTTCCAGAACCCCTCGAGCCCGCACGGTTTTCGGGGTTTTTCTTTTCCTGATGCCTGACGATTTGTTTGCGAAATGATCTTGGTCGGGTAGATTGGTTTGACTGATGTTTTTCAAGGGTTTTTCTTGGGCAAGAATAATTAAGTAAGGTGCCCCCGGAATTAAAGAGTGGAGATACCCTTTTGCACAGGGGGGGGCTCCTATATCACCATGGACGGAAAAAGTTCAACAGCAAAAGGATTTGGCAATTTTTTCCTGGCGGTGCCCTGGCCGTGGCACCTGGCCCTGGCCGTGGCCGGTTATCTCATTCTCCATGGCCTGGCAGTGCGGGAAATACCCTTGCCTGGTCAGTCCCCGGAAGAGACAGCCCTCTATGCTCATCGTCTGGTCTGGAAAACCGCAGCCTCGTTATTTCAGTTTATCTTGCCCGGAGCCTTCGGACTGGCGGCAATATTCTCTTTTCGCCGGGCTGGGAAAAGGAGATAGAAGGATAATTAAGTAAAGTGTTCCCGGAACTTCTTACCCCTTTCCGATAATTAAGTAAGGTGTCCCTGGAATTCGATATCAGAATGTCAATATGTCAAGCCTGACCCCAGACATTGCGGGAGTGGAGAGCGGCAATGTCTGGGAGTTGCTGGAGTTGCGGGAGATGATCGGATGACGAAACCAAACCAGAGGACGCAAGAGCCTGGCGGCGAGGTCCTGGTCTATCTGAACAAGAATGATCAGGTGGAGCTGGAGGTGCGGTTGCAGGATGAGACCGTCTGGTTGACCCAGGCCCAGATGGTAGAACTTTTTCAGTCAAGCAAGCAGAACATCAGCCATCATATCAAAAATATCTATGGTGAGGGCGAGCTTGCCCCGGAGGCAACTGTCAAAAAATATTTGACAGTTCGCCGGGAAGGGAGCCGGGACGTCAGCCGGGAACTGGATTATTACAATCTGGACATGATTATCTCGGTCGGCTATCGGGTAAAAAGCGCTGTTGCCACCCGCTTCCGGATCTGGGCCACCCAGCGCTTGAAGGAGTACCTCGTCAAGGGCTTCACCATGGATGACCAGCGTCTCAAGGAGCGCGGCAACAGCCGCTACTTCGAAGAACTTCTGGCCCGCATCCGTGATATCCGTTCCTCGGAAAAGGTTTTCTGGCGCAAGGTCCTGGATATCTACGCCACCAGTATTAACTACGATCCCCATTCCGAAGGCTCGCACCTTTTCTTTAAGCAGGTACAGAACCAGATGCACTGGGCCGCCCACGGCCATACCGCTGCCGAGTTGATCTGCCAGAGGGCCGACGCCAGCCAGCTGCACATGGGCATCACCAATTTTTCCGGCAACAAACTCCTGCGGCGGGATGTGGAGGTCGCCAAGAACTATCTGAATGAAGATGAGCTGAACATCCTTAACCGGATGGTGACCGCCTATCTCGAAGTCGCGGAGTTACAGGCCCTGAACCGCAAGCCCATGACCATGCAGGACTGGAGCGACCGCTTGCACCAGTTCCTGACCATGACCGGCCGGGAACTCTTGACCCATGCCGGCACCGTCAGCCATGTGGCTGCGATGGAAAAGGCCCATGCCGAGTATGAAAAGTTTCGTTTGATGAAGCTGGAGGAGCCGACCGAGGTGGAACGGCATTTTGTCGAGGCGGAGGATGAGGTGAAACGGCTTGAGAAGGGGCGGGGGCGAGGTGGTGAAGATGAGTAACCACGAAAGAAACAGAAGGTGGGGAAATATCTTAGTTGGAGAGAAAAATAGGATTGTGTCGGAGCGATTTGTTCCAGGAGGAATAGTTGGAGGACATCATTCAAACCTCTTAGAGATATCATCACATTCAGAGGTGGCGGTACTCCATCAAAGAATGTTTCAGAGTATTGGGATGGGGATATTCCCTTGGGCTACTGTTAAAGATTTTACCTCAACTTCACTTTCTGGAACCCAGGATTATATTGCCCGAAGGGCTTAAGAACTAGCTCAGCAAATTTGATACCCAAAGGACATGTCATTATTCCAACGAGGATGTCATTAGGTAAGGCTGCGATAAACTCAATTGATCTTGCACTCAACCAAGACCTCAGGGTGTTGGTAATGGATGAGGGTAAGGCCGTGCTGGAAGTGGTTGGCAGGTATGCCAAATCATGGTCGCTGCTGCTTAAATACGATGAAGACCGCTTGGTACTCCCCCTGGACCGAAAGCGACCCGACGCAAAAGGATTTGCTGATCCGATTGATTATGAATATGCTGGCCCAAGGGGAAAAAGAATTAACCATGATTTACCCCCGCCGAAAACAGAACAAAAGCCAAAAGCGGATGTGACCCCTTTTGCTCAGTCGGATTGTACGTAATGTGGAGAAGGAGTCTGGTCAATCGGAAGAATATGGGACTTTGCTCAAACCATACCAAATAGAGATACTAGGCTAATAATGCAATAACGCAAGCCTGACCCCGGACTCAATTAACTTTGGTTAAAAATGTGACAATCGCCAAATAACCAGAAACTTTGAATTGGCAATAAAGGTGAACCCCACGTTCACCGACCTAACCGTAACTAAAAAAACAGGATAGGGCTACAAATGCCTAACCAATATTGGAGAAAGTTAGCACGGGTGAACAACAGACTGCTTTCGGCCACCCAACGAAAAAAACAGAACAATGCAAGAATTGCAAAACGTGACCGCTCCTCCAGAAAAACAAATAAAATTTGTACCGGCCTTTTAACGTTGAGCTAACCTGACCGAATATAGCCGTTTTTAGAAGCAATGAAACACAACCCTACACAACAAGCACGAAGAGTGGACGGTCAGGTTTAGTGACTGGTTAAAAGTATACTTATTTTAGACCACGTTGAATAAGTTGGTTCCATAATTCAAAATCAGGAAATTTCAAATTCGGACAGATAGTAATTGCCCTTTCTTCTTTTTCCCAA
>DAOVJK010000005.1 GCA_030673265.1 Pseudomonadota bacterium
GGATAGGCAAAGTATGATGTTTTCAGCTATACTTTAGTATGCTGAAAGCCTTATACTGCAGACTATACGGATATATCGGCTGGCCCGCAGGGTGAGTAGTTTCGAAGTCTGCGCTATCTGAAAAACAAACCATGTATTTCATTTGCTACAAACTGTGACCTTGATATTCCACAGCAAACCAAAGGTTTAACACTCAAGTACAATCAGTTAAAATGACTTTTCAAAAATACTCATGAAATATGCGGGCTAACCGGGCATGGCCATCCTGAGATGGCTAAGCTAATCGGGTTTGGAGATCAAAACAAGTGCCGCCATTGGTGACAGCTCAAACTCATGACCGGTAAAAGCCGGCGCTCCATCTTCTTGGTAAATATCAGCAGGGGGTTCAGCGGCAGTATCAACCAGCAAGCGCCAGTGCCTGCCTGTCGGCAGTGGTGGAATCGCAACCATAACACTCTCCATCTGGCTATTCAAAATGACGAAAAAATCATCATCGCGACAATCGGCAACAGCCAGACCGTCCAGCATGAAGCCCAGGATTTTGCACCCTGACGACCAGTCCGTTTCACCAACCCGCCTGGACTGCCAATGGATCTCATGGGGGTCTTGGCCTCCTCCCTTCGGGAAAAAATCGGCCCTCCGAAAAATCGGATGGTTTTTACGCAAAGCGATCAGCATTTTGAAAAACCGCAGTAAGTCACTGTTGCTTTCCGTCAACCGCCAATCCAGCCAGCTTATCTCGTTATCCTGACAATAAGCGTTGTTGTTGCCACCCTGACTGCGCCCGAACTCATCGCCGCTTACAAACATCGGCGCCCCCTGGGACAGAAAGAGAATTACCGCCAGTGACCGCATCCGCCGCAAACGAAGTTGCCGAATATCGAGATCGTCAGTCTCCCCCTCAACACCACTGTTCCAACTCAGGTTATGATCACTACCGTCCCGATTCTGTTCGCCATTCAGCTCGTTATGCTTATGATCGTAACTGACCAGATCGTAGAGAGTGAAACCATCATGACTGGTGATGAAATTTATACTATTGGACGGCGCCTTTTCACCCTCCTGATAAAGATCGGCGCTGCCGCCCACCCTGGTGGCCAGAGCGGCGACGCTGCCGCCGCTGCCGGTCATAAAGGCCCGCACATCATCCCGATAGCGGCCATTCCACTCAGCCCAGTGCGGGTGGCTGGAAAAACTACCGACCTGATAAAGGCCGGCCGCATCCCAGGCCTCGGCGATTATCTTGGTATTGGTCAGAATCGGATCTTCGGCGATCTTCTCCACCATCGGGGGATTTTCCATAACCTCACCGTCGGTATCCCGCCCCAGGATCGAGGCCAGATCAAAACGAAAGCCGTCGACATGCATTTCGATCACCCAGTAACGCAGACAATCAACGATCAGCTTGCGGACCAGGGGATGATTACAGTTCAAAGTATTGCCGCATCCGGAGAAATTCAGGTAGGCGCGACTCTGGGGATCGAGAAGATAATAGATGGTATTATCAAGCCCCCGAAAACTGTAAACGGGACCATCGCCCCCCCCCTCAGCGGTGTGGTTGAAAACGATGTCCAGAATCACCTCGATACCAGCCTGATGCAGGGCCTTGACCATCTCCTTGAACTCTCTTACCTGATTGCTGTTACGGCCATTGACTGCGTAGGCGGCCTTGGGTGAGAAAAAGGAAATGGGGCTGTATCCCCAGAAATTCCTTAAACGCTCACCGGTTACAGGGTTGCGGTTCAGGTTCTCGGTCTCGTTGAACTCGGTGACCGGCAACAACTCCACCGCCGTAACTCCCAGATCTTTTAAATAAGGGATTTTCTCGATCAAGCCATGGTAGGTGCCGGGATGGGCCACCCCGGAGGAGGGATGACGGGTAAAACCCCGCACGTGCATCTCGTAAATTACCGAATCCTGCAGGGGGATATTAAGGGGTCGGTCGCCCTCCCAGTCAAATTCATCATCAACCAGACAACAACGACGCCGAAAGGCACTGGCCGGGCTTTCGGCGCCCTTTCGCACATAGACCTCGCCCCAGTTCGTTCCACCGGTCAGAGCCTTGGCATAAGGATCCAGTAATAAATCGTCGCCAAAACGATGGCCGCTGCCATCAGGATCCCATGGCCCCTTAAGCCGATAGCCGTAGCGCAGGCTGGGATCAAGATCGTGGACCAGGATGTGCCAGACATCACCAGTCCGGTTAACGGCCGGATCAAGCTCAATTTCGGTATAGATCGGATCCTTGCCACTCTCAAAAAAAACCAGCGTCACCGCTTCAGCGTTTCTGGCAAACAGGGCTAAGTTAAAACCGCGTCTGGTTCGAAAATTACCGAGGGGAAGAGGTTTACCCGCACTGGTTACGAATGGTTGCATGGCTGGACATTGATAGTTTGTGAGTTATGCACGTTGCTCCCTTTGACAGAAATATTTACTGTCTTTATTAAAAAAGTTGTTGACCAAACAATAACTGTTATTGTTTAATGCAAGTAAGACAAAAGTAGTCCTGTTTACATGGTGCTTGCTGGAACGTAAAACTCTGAAAACTATTTTATAGAAAAATGGAACCATTTCAAAGGATATAATTCAAGGCAAAATCTCGGGAGGAAAGGACATTATGGGCTTGGTAAATATGCTGGACATAACTGATCGACAAAATTTTTCCATAGACTGGGAGATAACCCCGACCGATACCTTCACCATGTTTGAAAGCTGGGGCGGTAGAAATGGCGAGCGGATTCGCGATAACGATGAGAAATTTTACTATTTTTACGTTGATGCCTGGGAGACTCCCGCCGCTCTATATCTGATGGAGCGTGGCGTCAGACATGCCAAAATCCTGGCCCGGATCAGCGCCCCTCAGGAGCTGATAGACCAGTGTGTGACGGCCGGTGGCCGCTCTGTTTCTCTGGACAAAAGCTACGGTATCACCCCGGCAATACGGGAGTGGCTGATCAAGGCTGTAGTAAATGAGGCCGAGCCAGTTCTGGTCAAGCCGATATTGACCGAGAAAGAACCGGCGGAGATGTCTGCCACCGGGCTCCCGTCTGGCGCATCTATCCCCGCCGGTTTGCAAACCGTTACCTTGCGCAACAAAGCGGATTTTTTCAGTGTTGATCAAGTTGAGGAGTTAATCGTCACCAACAATTATTTCGATACCAAACGCAACCCCAACGGTTCTTTTACTAATTATCTGGTCGATAACGGCGACCAACAAACCGTTACCGACCAAAGCACAGGCCTCATGTGGCACCGTCAAGGTTGCGATATTGCCAATATCCAGAGGGTCAGAAAATACGTCGAAGATTTAAACCAGCAAAAATTTGGCGGCTACAATGACTGGCGATTGCCTACCATTAACGAAGCCATGTCTTTGATGGAAGCTGACAAGAATGTTGAAGGGTTGCATCTGCACCCCTGTTTTTCCAGAGAACAACCCTTTATCTTTTCGGCTGACCAGCGCCGTCCAGGGGGATACTGGTTTGTTGATTACAAACAGGGAGCCGCTTTTTGGGCTTCCGGCACCATCCCCGGTGGTTTCGGGCGGGCCTGTCGGACCACCTGAAAACCACCATTGTTCCACATTTTCATCCTTTCTCCGGCCGATTGGCCACTTCCTGTTCGGGGGACCAGGGAGTGACCGGTCGGCGCTTCTTTTCAATTGTTTTCCCTGCAACTTTACAAAGCCAAAAGCCGCAAACAAACCCCGCTGCTGATTAGGTTTGACTTTTATCGGACTTGCCAGTTATTGTCTGCGACACATCTGAATCCACCAATCACCAGCCAAGCATTACGGAGTCATAAATGAAGAAAATAATATTTGCCCTTGTTCTGCTGATATTTTCCAGCGCAACCTCCCTCCTGGCCTTTGAGGGTGACAAATTCGGCAAGCCTCTGACCCTGACCGAACCGACCAAGGTTTCTGAGATCGAAAAATCCCCACAGGCCTTTGTTGGCAAGAGAGTACTGATCTCCGGTACCGTGGTCGAGGTATGTTCGACAAGGGGTTGTTGGCTTGATATCGCCAGCGACACCCCTTTTGAGAAGATCCAGGCCAAGGTGACCGATGGGGTCATCGTCTTTCCCATGTCGGCCAGGGGGCGTACCGCCTATGTCGAGGGAGTTGTTGAGGAACTCAAATTCAGCAAGAAAGATGCTTTAAAGTACCAGCGCCACAAAGCCAGGGAGAAGGGCATTCCCTTTGATCCGGCCACCGTTACCGGACCCCAAACCATTTACCGGCTACGGGCTCATGGCGCAGTGATCGAGAAATAGGATGAAGTGGCGCAAATGGAACAACATCATCCATCGGGATCTGGGCTATCTATGCTTCGGCCTGACCATTATCTATGCAATATCCGGGATTGCCGTTAACCATATCGATATCTGGAATCCCAGTTACACGATTGAGCGGATCCAGAGCCAACTTGCAAAGCCGGTCTCCAAAGAGCAACTGAGCCGCGCCACCATCTTCGAAATCCTGGCCGAGCTTGACGAGACCGGCCTCTACAAGAACAGTTTCAGACCAGATCCCCAAACGCTGCAAATTTTCGTGGAAGGTAATACCCTGACCGTCAATCTGGGCACCAACACCGTCCTCCAAGAGAAAGTCACACCACGCCCGGTCCTGCACCAAATGAACTTTCTTCACCTGAATCATCCCAAAAAACTATGGTCCTGGTTTGCCGATCTTTATGCCATCTTCCTCGGGGCTCTGGCCGTTACCGGGCTCTTCGTGTTAAGGGGCAAGAAGGGCATTACCGGCAGGGGCGCCTGGCTGACTACAGCAGGAATCCTGCTGCCTTTATTGTTCCTCGGCCTTTATCTCTGAAGATTGCTGGCATCATGGTCGATGGAAATTCCGAAACCCCGTTTGCGTGCAAGCTCCATCACTCCGACAACCCGCCTCCGGCCCAGCTCCTTATTTCTGCCCAGACCAACAATTTTGCATGAAATCTTCCGCTGAATAGAGCATATTCACAGAATGGGACTACTAAATTTCAGAAAGCCTAAATGGCACCATAAAGATCCAGCCGTCAGACTAGAGTCAATCGACAGTATTGATCCCCGGGAAACCGAAGTTCTGGCCGGCCTGAGCCTGGAAGATCAAGACCGGCAGGTGCGCCTGGCTGCCATCAACAGACTGACCGATCTGGCGACTCTTGAACAACTGGCGCCTGACGCCGATCCGCAGGACCTCCCGTTTATCATCGCCAGGAAAGACCAACTGCTCTACGATCTTGTTCTTGACGCCCCGGGTATCGACGACTGCCACAACGATCTCAATCAGATCACCTCAGCAGAGCTACTGGCAAAAATCGCCGTCAATAGCGGCCACCCGGAGATTCGCCTCGCCGCAGTTATGGGAATCGACGATCAACTTCTGTTGGCTGCGATAGTAGAAGAAAATTGTGGCAAAGAACCGGCCCGGGTCGCCATGGCAAAGATCAATGGCGAAGAGCTCCTGACCCGGCTTGCCAAAAATGCGGCCAGCAAAACTGCCCGACGGTTGGCGGCAACCAAACTTGCCGATATCGAACGGCAAAGGCATCAACCAGACCAGGAAGAGCTTCTGGATCAAGCCTTGCTAGCCCTGGCAGACGAGGCGACCAAACTCCTGAACAGCGGCAATATAGACGAGGCTGCGGCCAGGTTGTCTGCCATTAAACATGAATGGCAGCAGTTGGACAGTACGGCTAATCACCCGGCCTATAGCGTCTTGACCAAGACCTGCAATGATTTTGCAGACAAATTCCAGGAAATCCAGGCCCGCCGCCAAAAAGAACAGGAGAAGAGTGCCCGTTACGCACGGCAACAGACTCGACTGGATGAAATCTGCGCTACCATTGAACAGCTAACCGGCTCCACCGACCAAGATGCCGAAATGCTAAAAAAGCAAGCCACCGCCGACTGGGCCTCCCTCTTGGCCGACCCGGATGAAAAACTGGCGCCAAGCGCAACCATGACCAACCGTTTCACGAAAGCCTGCCAGGCCTTTGACTCCAAACGAGAAAAGATCCGCTCTGAAAAAGAACTTATCGATGTAATCGAAAAAAATTGCGCCGAGACAAAGGAACTGATTGCGGCTGCCAATCTGAAAAATGCCGCCGTCCACCTGGCGACAACAGAAAAAAAACTGGCGGCAATCAAGTTCAAATATTTCAAGCAAGCTGCCAGCCAAAAGCTGGTATCCGCAGTATCCGCAGACCTCGCCCAAGCCCAAAAAGAGCTCCACGATAAGAACCTCGCCAGACAACGGGAAATCTGCGCCGAATTAGAAAGCCTTGCTACTACCGAAAAAAATAGCCGGGCCGAACAACAACTCCAAACCCTGCAGGAGGCCTGGCGCCAATTGCCAACTCTGAATGATGCAGAAGGTAAAGATCTGGCCCAACGCTTCCAGAATGCCGTTGCTGATTTTACCGACAAACGCCAAATCTTCCAGCACGAGCAGGACTGGCAGCTCTGGGCCAATTTAGGTCTGAAGGAAAAATTGACGGCACGAATTGCGGCCCTTGACCAGCAAGAAGATCTGGAAACCGTTGTCAAGGTGATCAAGGAATCCCAGGCCGAATGGAAAACCGTCGGCCCGGTTCCCGCCAGGAAGGCCCAAAAATTATGGGACAAATTCCATAGCGGTTGTAACCGTAATTTCCAGCGGGCCGAGCCTTATCTGGTCGAACTTAGAAACAGACAGGCCGAAGCCATGGTTCGCCGTCGGGAAATATGCCTTCTGGCCGCAGAACTGGCCAAGTCAACGGCATGGCAGAAAACCGCCGCCGCCCTTAAAGATTTGCAGGGTGAATGGCAAGCCCTCCTCCCCGGATCCCGTCGTGAAGAGAGGCAGCTATACCAACAGTTTCGCGAAGCGTGTAATCAATTCTTCGAGCGCCGTCAGGAAAACTACCAGAGTAAGGCGAGTGAGCGTCAGCAACATCTACTCGACAAGGAAAAACTCTGCGAGGAGGCTGAACGGTTAGCAGCAGAACCGCAGGCTGACTATGCCAGAAAGTTTCGCGACCTCCAGTCCCAATGGCAGAAGATCGGCCATGTGCCAAGGGACCAGCAAGAGGCCATTTGGCAGCGCTTTCGAGCCGCCTGCGACAGTTACTTCAACTGGATTAGTGAGCAACAGCAACAGAATCTGAAACGAAAAGAGGAGCTCTGTGAAAAGGTTGAAACACTCCTTGCCGAAACAACAGAAGAGGGTGCAAAGCAGGAAATAGCCGCCAAACTTACCGAAATGCAGCAACAGTGGCAAGAGATCGGCCCGGTCCCGCGTGATCAGAGTGAGGCTATCTGGCAACGCTTCCAGGGGCCATGTGATTCATTCTTCAAGGCCAGACTCCAGCAAGTCAAGAAAGAGGAGAAAAAGCGACGCCTGAACCAGATCCGCAAGGAAGAGCTGTTGGCCCAGGCAGTGGAACTGGCTTGCCAGGAGAAGGACAAAAAAATAACCGAGCAATTGCAGGAGTTGCAAAAAGATTGGGCCGAGACCGGTTCTGCTCCCCGGGAGATCGACAAAAAACTGGATGGCCGTTTCCAGGATTTATGTGATGCTTTCTTTGCTGGCCGCCACCAATATTTCGCCGATCTTAAAGAGCAGCACCTGGCAAACCAGAAGAAAAAAGAGAGCCTCTGTCTACGTCTGGAAAATATCCTGGGAACCGCTCATAAATCAGTAGTCAAGGGGCGTGGTAAGGCCCTGTCGCTGGCTGAAGAACTGAAACAAGCCATGCAGGACAATTTTATGCTGGCCGGTCGCCGCAATGAAAAAAAATCCATTGATGAAGAGATCAAGCGAATCGAGCAGGATTGGCAAAATATCGGCTCAGTACCATATAAACAGGTCAGGCCATTAACGGAAAGATTCGAAAAAAGCCTTGATAGCTACTATAAAAAACAACGAGACTAGTAGAGCCAGGTTCTGTGGCAAAAAGAAAGCCGGGAACAAAAATCCACTTGCTCAGGACTTAAAGCCAGCCATAACCTCCTGGGCCTTTTCGATCTCACCCATATCACGATAAACCTCGGCCAGCTCTTTCAGAGCGCGAATATTATTCGGCATCTGATCCAAAACCTTTTGGCAATACTCAATAGCCTCGGGGTATTGCCCCTGGCTGCGATAAATTTTAGAAATTCCCTGACATGCATAGGGATCAAAACGAATCCTGAGGCTTGCCTGATAATGCTCTAAAGCTTTATCGTACTCACCAGTATTGAGACATGCATCCCCAACCCTGGAATGCATGACCTGATTGCGAGGCTCCTTTGCCAGGATCATCCCCCACCACTTGACAACCTCATCGTACTTTTTCATCCAGCGGCTACAGTCGCCAAGTCCGTAAAGAGCGAAGGTGTTGCCCGGTTCTAATTCAACTGCTTTTGCATAATAGTCAATGGCCTTATCAAATTCCTGCCGCCGCCGACAAATATTACCGACCATAGTCAGGACAGCTACATAGCCATCATCCAATTCAAGGAGCCGTTCCAGATATTGCAGAGCCTTGTCGTCTTTCTCCAACTTATAGAAAAGACTGCCAATCCCGAGCAAGGCGTATTTATCCTTGCTATTGACCTCCAGGGCCTGACGATAATACTCCTCTGACTCCCGGTATTTTTTTAGTTTCTTGTACGAATCGGCCACTCTGGTCATAACCTGGATATCGTCTGTATTGCATTCCAGATAACGCCGCCAATAAGAGATCGCCAGGTCATGCTGGTTCGTGCCACGGTGGGCATCGCCGGCCCCTCTAAGGGCAAAGACATTTTTCCCGTCCAGGTTCAGGAGCTTTTCGTAATAATTGATGGCCTGTCCGAATTTTTTCTGCTCCCGATTAAGATCACCGAGGCCAACAAGAATATAGGCATTATTAGGATCCAGTTCATAGCCCTCAAGCAAAACCTCCTCGGCAGCCAAGTACTCTCTTCTTCTTAAAAGTTTATTGCCTTTTTTGGAAAGCTCAATCGCGTTGCCGAGAGCAGGGCCCGCAGAAGTGCTCGGCAATCCCTGGCTAGCCCTGACCCACTGCCAGTATTCAGCCGAGACATCCCGGGCGCTGACCGTAACCCACTGGGGTGTTTCATATGGGTGATTTTCCTTAAGCCAGTTTGCCAACTTAACGGAGGTCTCAGAGTCAAACTTGAAGGTTATCCGATATTCCTGAACAGACTCCAGATCTCCTTCCCACCGATAAAAAGATCGAATCGGTCCTTCAACCTGAGCACAGGCTGCCAACCGATTCTCAACACTACCCTTGGCAAGTTTTTCCGCGTTTTCCTCGCTGTTTATTGTGGTCCAACCGATGTTTATCATTTTTTTTTTAAAAGCGTTATAGAGAAGGCTTTCTCTTGAGGTTTACCTTGGCAATCCGGCCCATCCGACCTGACCATGACCTATTTCATACCCGTTAATTGCATCAATTCAGGCTAAATATCTAACACGAACCAACTGTTAAATCTCTTTTTTTCGAAAATTCATTATGCGCCCGGTTAAATTCTCATCAATCTGACAACATCACCGGGCCTGGCAGTTTTTCTGAAAAACAACCTACCCCTATTTTAAGTGAATTTATAGCCATAAAAGAGTATTTTAAGAGGACAACCTGGGTTAAACTGCCCAATAATGTCTTTTTTTGAGATATAATTTGTAATCTGGAGAGAAAAAGTTCATTGATGCACAAGAGAGAAATTACCGAAAAAGCACCTCCGGACCTAACTATTTTCAGTAATTGGTCTGGTTGCATAATGGCAATTATCGCTACGTTTGCTCTCGGCAGCGGGACGTTGCTGCAGGACGGCAGTCCCTCTCTTAATGGCCTGATCGTTGCGATCATGCTGACCCTTGCTACCGGCCACTACTACTGGCGCTTTCAAATAACCAAGCCTGCAAACAACCAAAGCCTGTCAGCAGAGCTGGAAGGCCCCCTGTTGTTGGTTGTAATTGTTTGGACAATCTTCCGTCTCGGTGCATCTTTCCTGCCGAGCTTAATTATTATTCCAGCTATGACCATCGCCTGGATAACCATCCACTATCATGGCCTGGCAACCTTGATCTGTGTTCTGGTCGTGGTGGCTGTTGAAGCGGCATTAACCTTAACCGGCAACCAGACCCTTCTCTTGGCCTCAACCAACATCTTCTTTTGCGCAATTGTTGTTGCAAGCCTGAATTTCTTCCCCGGCACCAAATCATATAAAACCAAACTGCGCCAGGCCCGAATTGACACAGATCAGGATATTGCCAGCCAGGAGCAGGCCATCGAAATGGGCCTGACTGGAGACCATATTTCTGCCCCGGAGATCCTTCAGGGTCTTCACAACTTTGATCACAGCAAGTCGTTCAGTCAACAGACGGTTGAGAGTGTCAATAAATCATTCGAGCTACAACTTGAGATGATCCGTCTGGCCCTGAACTTGACCACTATTGCCGTATTATGGCCTGACCCGGCTAACGATGTCCTGCGCCTCCGCTATCTGGCCACGACCCGGGAAGACATCAATTCAGGCCCATACCCGGTCGGGACCGGCATTACCGGCGCACTGTCCGGCAACCACGAGGAAACGGAACTGGTTGGGGTCAAACCTTCCCACCCGGCCCTACCTTACTATCGAAAAAATGGGCGCGTTGGTTCAATTTTGGCCCTCCGCATTCCGACTAACCAACCAGACAACGTAAAAACCGAAACAGCCAAAACCGGGATCCTCTGTGCGGATCGAGAATCGGACAGCCCCTGGTCGGACCGGGAGCGCCAGGTCCTCAGACTGACCGGCAAAAAACTTGGCCTTGAGATCAGCGGCTGCCGGCTACTTCTCAACATGGATCGGCAGCGCGCCACGATTAACCGGCTCTGTCATGGCCTGCGGGAATTAAACAGTGACCCCAGTCTTGAATCGATCTTTGCTGCATCAATAAAAGCAGTTAAAGCCCAAGTCCAAACAGACCTGCTGGCCTTGTGCTTAAGGAGCGGAGACCGGCATCAGATTGTCCTGGCCGAGGGGGCGGGAACTGACAAACTGACGAACCACTATTCCCCGATTGAGGAGGGGCTGGTGGGACAGGCAATCAAAACCGGCAGAACCCTGCCTGCAGGCGGCCGATACCTGGGAGCAGCACCGATTTTTTCCAACGCCCAAACCTTCACTGCCTACCAATCATTACTGGTTGTTCCCCTCCCCGATGAGGACAACACTCCCATCGGTTGTCTGGTTGTCGCGGCAAAAGACCCTGGTGTTTTCACAAAAAATCACCAGGAGATCCTGGAAATAATCGCAGCGCAGATCACCATTAATATCAAACTCGGTCAAGCCCATGAGCAACTTGGTGTCCAGGCCACCACCGACGGACTGACCGGCCTGGTCAACCATCAAACCTTTCAGCACGGTTGCGAGGTAATGCTGGAGCGAGCCACACGAAACGGCAACCACCTTTGCCTGCTGCTGGCTGACCTTGATTACTTTAAAAAGATCAATGACAATTTCGGTCACCCCTTCGGTGATCTGGTTCTCCGGGAAGTGGCCAAAGTCATGGCCGAGACGGTCCGTACCGTAGACCTTGCCGCCCGCTACGGTGGTGAAGAGTTCGCCATTGTCCTTGAGAATTGCGATGGCAAGAGCGGCCTGATTCTGGCGGAAAAGATCCGCAAGAGGATCGCGCAGCTCCATTTGACCTGTGGCGACAAATCAATCACTGTGACACTTTCAACCGGAATTGCGGTCTTCCCGGACAACTGCTCCGATAAGTCCAGCTTAATCGAGTTGGCTGACCAGGCGCTATATCGGGCCAAAGGGGCCGGCCGGAACCAGACGGTCCTCTGTTCTGAGCCAACAAATTAGCATATCCGTCACGAGGTTAGAGATCTACCGCCTCTATTGGTTTACCCCACTCATGTCAGCAAAAAAAACCAAGAAATGCTAATTGAAACGTCAGTAAATAACGGAGCTAACTCTTGTTCAAAAATATATTGTTGACCGGCAACCGGCTGCCCAGGATCCGTAACGCCCTCCAGCTGGTGATCCCCTTGTTCATAAAGTACCGGCTTAGAATCCTGGTTGGCTTTATGGCACTTCTTACCGTGGATCTCCTGCAACTCATGATCCCGAGGGTGATCAAGAGCGCTATCGACAGCCTGCAATTTGCCACCGCCAGCCCGGCCAGTTTACTTCAGCACGGTATGCTGGTGGTTGGTTTTGCCCTGGCTATTGCCTGCTGCCGATTCGGTTGGCGCTATCTTATTTTGGGTTTCTCCAGAATGCTGGAACGTGATTTACGCAACCGGATGCTGGCAAAGCTGGTCCGCCTTGACCGCCCCTTCTTCAACCGCCGCTCAACCGGCGAGATCATGGCCCTTTCCAGCAACGACCTTGCCGCCGTCCAGATGGCCTGCGGTATCGGTCTGGTCTCCTGCGTCGATGCGATTATGATGACCACGGCCGCCCTGTTTTTTATGGCCTATATCCACCCGCAACTGACTATGATCGCGTTGGCGCCGATGCCGATCCTGGCCTTACTCACCGGCCTCCTCACCAAGTTGCTGCACCGGCGGTTCAGCCGGGTTCAGGAGCAGTTTTCGCGCATGACCGAATTCGCCAGATCGACCCTGTCGGCTATCCGCCTGATCAAGGCTTATACCCAGGAAGGACCGCAGACCGGATATTTTGCCAAAATGGGCCGGGAGTATGTGAAAAATAACCTGCGCCTCGCAGTAGTGCAGGGCGCCCTGTTTCCTTTTTCCACCCTGATCGCCAACGCCAGTCTGCTGTTGGTCATCTATTTCGGAGGTCGCCTGACCATTGCCGGGACAATATCCATCGGTGATTTTGTCGCCTTCATGACCTATCTCTTCCTGATGACCTGGCCGATGATGGCCATCGGCTGGGTGACCACCCTGTTCCAACGGGGCCTAACCTCTTTGGATCGGATCAACCAGGTCCTGATGGAGGAGCCTGTCGTTCAAGAACCGCTTGCTCCCCTGCCAATGCCGCTCACTAATCGCCGGATATCAGTCCGCAACCTGATCTTCAGCCATGTCGCCCAGCAGCATGAGCCAATTCTTGATGGCATAAATCTGGAAATCCCCCCCGGCTTTTTGGGAATCGTCGGGAAAACCGGCAGTGGCAAGACCACCCTCTGCCAGTTGCTGGCCAGAATATATCCGGTCGCCGGCAACCAGCTTTTCTGGGAAGATATTGATGTCAACCGCCTGAGTCTGGCCGAGGTGCGGGCCAGAATCGCCTACGTCCCCCAGGACACCCTGCTGTTTTCCGACACCATCGGCGCCAACATCGGCTTCGGCAACCCGGATGCAGACCAGGCCGAGATCGAACAGGCCGCCAGTCTGGCAGCCATCCACGATGAAATCATCGGTTTTGAAAAAGGCTACCAAGCGCGGGTGGGTGAAAGAGGCTTGCTCCTCTCCGGCGGCCAGCGGCAGCGCATTACCCTGGCTCGAGCTTTACTGATGGATCGCCCGGTGATCATCATCGACGACGGACTATCGGCAGTGGACACCGACACCGAACACCGGATAATCAGCAATTTCAAAGAGTGGCTGCCCGGCCGGACCTGCATCATGGCTTCCCATCGGGTAGCACCGATCATGGCGGCCGATCAAATTGTGGTGATGGAGGGGGGCAGAATAACCGATCGTGGCAGCCATCATGACTTACTGGACAGCAATCGTTTTTACAAGACAATCTACAACCACCAGATGTCAACCGGCGGGGCGGGAAACTGATGCGTAACGATTTCGGATATTTCGAAGAGGACCGCCTGAAAAAATCCGATGACCTGAAACTCTGGCAAAGGATCATGGTGTATTCGGCGCCGAGATGGCGGGAAGTAGCAGGGGCGATCATCCTGTCACTGGGCATCACCGGCTGCAGTCTGGCCCTGCCGCATCTGGTGCGTCTGGCCATCGACAAATATATTATCAATCCGGACCTGGACTCTGCCGCCCGCCTGGCCGGAGTGTCGCATCTGGCTTCGATCTTTCTGGTGCTCGTCGTAATGGGCTTTTTGATCAATTTTCTGCAAGTCGTGGTCCTTGAGTGGACCGGGCAACACATCATGCATCGGATGCGGCAAGACCTTTTCAGCCACATGCTCTCGCTGGAAACCGGCTTTTTCAACCGCAATCCGGTGGGTAAACTGGTCACCAGACTGACCAATGATATCCAGAACATGCATGAGATGTTTACCTCGGTAATCGTCACCCTCTTCAACGATCTGGTGAGAATTGGCGGCATAATGCTGATCCTGTTCCTGATGAACTGGCGGCTGGCCCTGATCATGCTGCTTCTGGTCCCGGTGATAATCTTCAACACCATCCTGTTCAGCCGCCTGGCTCGTCTGGCCTTCCGCGATATCCGAACCCAGTTGGCCCGGATCAACTCCTTCCTGCAGGAGGCGCTTTCCGGGATCAGCATAATCCAGCTTTTTTCCAGGGAAAAGGATTCTCTCCGCCGGTTCGGCGAACTGAACGAGACCTATCTGGCAAAAAGCTTCTACCAGATCAAGATCTTCGCCCTCTTCATGCCGATGCTGGAACTGCTCAGCGCCGTTGCGGTGGCCCTGATCATCTGGTACGGCGGTGGCCAGATCATTCAGGACCAGATGAGCATGGGCGTACTGGTGGCCTTTCTCTCCTACATGCGCCTCTTCTTCCAGCCCTTGCGCGAGCTTTCCCAGAAATATTCCATCGTCCAGTCTTCACTGGCCTCGGCGGAACGGATCTTCCAACTGCTTGACACCGTCAGCGCCCTGCCGACCGCGACTTCTCCCAAAAAATTGACCTCCAGCCTTGGCGAGATCGAATTCAAGGCAGTGACCTTCGGTTATGATAAAGATTTGCCAGTGGTTACAGAGCTGACCTTCCGGGCCGAACCGGGGGAAACCATCGCCATCGTCGGCGCCACCGGGGCCGGCAAGACCACGATCATCAATCTTCTGGAGCGTTTTTACGATCCGGACCGGGGCGAAATCCTGCTTGACACCATCAATCTGAAAGAACTGGACATCCACCAGCTGCGGGAACAGATCGGCCTGGTTATGCAGGATGTGTATATCTTTCCGACCACCTTCAAGGAAAACATCATTCTCGACAAGACGGTTTCAGACGCACGCCTGCAGCAAATTATTGAGGAAGCCCAGTTAACCAGCTTTGTGAACGCCCTGCCGGAGGGGCTCGCGACCAGAATCGGTGAGGGTGGCCAGGATCTGTCGGCCGGCCAAAGACAACTCCTGGCCATGGCCCGGGTGCTGATCCGGGACCCGCGCATTCTGGTCCTTGATGAAGCCACCTCCAGCATCGACACCGAAACCGAGATTCTGATCGAGAAGGCGTTGGCCGTCACCATGGCCAACCGGACCAGCATCATTATCGCCCATCGGCTCTCGACAATCAGGCGTGCCGACCGGATCATCGTTATGGAACAGGGCCGCATTGTCGAAAAGGGTGACCACAAATCGTTAATGGCTGAGAGCGGCTACTACCATCGCCTGCAAACCATGCAAAATGGTCTTTTATAATTGATCGAGCTCTGTCTCTTTGACATGATAGACCTGAAAGCCCCCAAACGGCTCAATCAAACAATATCCCTGTACAATTTTTTCTCGCACACTTAACCATTATAAATGGCCCACTGCTTTCAGACAGGAAAGTAATAGCGAATATCCACAGGTAACCATTATTTTTGCAGCAAGATTGCCTCTCATTTTTACTGCAACGAGCAAGCGTTTTAGGATAAGTAATCAGAGTATGGCAAGCAGTGCTGTTACGCTGAGGAAAGCATTGGATCTTTACGGTATTTTGATGTCCATCCAAGATGATACTGGCAATGCCAAGGTGGATATGATAATTTATTAAACTGCCTCCTTTGTTATTCCTTTTCTCTAAACTGTGTAGACAACTAAAAATTTGAGCACCTTATGAGCTGCGTTTGTTAAACAGGCAGACCCGCCTTATAAGGCTACAGAGCTGGCAGTCAAATCCTCAATTAAAAGTGCGACTATTTTCCCAAATGAATATTATCAAATCATCTCTACTGGCCTTGCTCATAATCATTTCGCTTGCCGGATGTGCGAATCAAGACAAACAGACCTTGCCGCAGAGTAATAAAATTATTGTCCTGTGTTACCACGCCATTGGTGACAACAATTCCAATTATGGAATTACGGCTGAAAAACTCAAAAAACAAGTCGATTCCCTATTAGCCAGCGAGTACAGGCCAATCGGCATGGATCAGTTATACGGCTACCTCTATGACAAGAAAGAAATCCCAGCAAAATCATTCATCCTGACTTTTGATGATGCGATGATCTCAGACTATGAATATGTCTTCCCTTATCTGGTAAAAAATAATTTAAAAGCTATATTTTTCGTTCCGACTGCCCATATCGGCCGTAAAAATAATCTGGCCGAGAAACAGATCCGGGAGATGAACGAAAACGACTGTTGCGATTTCGGATCACACTCCGTAAGTCACAAAAATCTTTATACACTTTCGGAGGAGGTTCTTGACGAAGAATTGGGCTCCTCAAAAAAAATATTGGCAGAAATAACCGGAGAAGAGATCATCTCCTTCTCCTACCCGAACGGTTTTTTTACGGAGCGGGACATTGCAATTCTACAGCAATATAACTACAAACTAGCTGTTACAGTCATGCCTGGCCGGAACGATATTCCGATCAACCCGTTTGAAATCAGAAGAATAATAGTATCAAATTCAATATCAGACGATAATTTCAAATTACTGGTTGAAGGCGACCCAGCCATTTACCGACAGTATTATTCACAGATGTACGCCAAAAGCGTCAAGAGTGGTCTAAATAGTATTGCGCGCCTCTGCGAGGAAGAACTGCGCAGGTATGGCGGCACCACAAAATCACCTTAGCACGTGCCTCCAAAAACCAACGCAAGCAAACCTATCCATTTCTTCAGAAAGTCCAGATCCACGCGGCCATCCTATCCTCCTAAGGTGAGAAAATCAGTTACTCTGGCACCTGACTCCCGCCTGCTGACTTATCTTCAATCACGGTCAGCCCCGGCGCTGTCTCTGTTCGCAGCTAAAAGCGTCTGGTCAAGGTCAGAGTTGCGGATTGGGCAGCAAAGTCGGCACCCTGGCGCTGGTTCTCCATGGCACTGACTGCCGTAGTCAACTGCCAATCACGGTAAATGCCGAATACCCCGTTTAAAGTGGCCTCCCAACCGAGTTCGAAACCGCTCATGCTATTGTCCCTGAGCACGCCGGCCGCAACGGTCAGGCCGATGCCGTCGTCTCTGCTCAGATTCCAGTGAGAAAAAGCGGTGGCCATATAGCTCTCATACTCGTCCGGGTCATAATAGCCGTTGTTCAGGTCGCGGTCGAAGCCGAACAGCCAGCCCCGAACCCCCAGGTCCAGGTTGAAATGCTGGCCCCGCAATATTGCCCGCCGAGGGGCCAGGATAGCAGACCATCTCGTATTGTCGTCGGAAAAATCATCATAGGCGCTCTGGGCCACGATCGTATAACGGAGGTTCGGACGCCAGTTGAGATCCAACTGATAATGGCTGTGGCGGATGTCGAGGGAGATCGCCCGAGGGGAGATCAGGTAATAGCCGTAGCGTCGGGAGAGTCTCAGATCCAAGCCGTCCGCCGGGTTCAGGTCTATATTGAGCTGGCAGGTCGGGAATACGTCGTTTTCATCAGTCTCCGAAGCCCCCAGGGAGAAACGGGCCCCGATCCAGGGGGCGAAGCGGTGGGCGAGCTCAAGGGCCAGTCGTTGATGAATTTCATCCTCTGAGCCGTCGATATTCTCCAGGCCGGAGCCGATCTCGGCGGTCAACCGGTCGTATTCAAGCCTTACGCCGAGGCTGGTGGCCGGTGCCAGGAAATAAGCCCCGAACAGTTCTGCATGCAGGTGGTTGATATCGTCAGCATCGGTGTAAAAACGTGATGAAGCAGTGACGTGGGAGCGGACCGGAACCCAGGCGGCCAGGTACAAGTCTTCGGTGTCCTTTGAGGGTTTTTCCCGCCGCAGTTCTTCGGCGAGAGCCAACGCTTCGCCTGGCTGATGAGCATTGCGCAGGGCGATGCCTTTGCTGAAACGGGCGTTGAAATCGGCGGGGCTCTCCTGCAATAATCCTGAAAGCATCGCCATTGAATCATCGGTCCATCCAGCCCAGGCCAACAGGCGAGCCTGGTCCTGCCTGGAATTGCGGTCTACGCCGAAATCTTTTTTGTACCGCTCAAGCAACTCCATGGCTCTGGCATGATTGCCCCGCCAGGCTTCAACCCGACCGTGTTCCAGGAGGCTTTGGCGGTCCGCATGGGCGGTTTCGAGATGTGCTTCATAGGCCCGGGCCGCTCCGTCAAGATCATTGGCCTGAACCATACTTCTGGCCAGATCAAGATCCGAAGAGGTTGCTGCCGATGCTTTATAAGGCAGCAGGGCGATAAAAACCACCAGGCAAAGCAGGTTACAGGCAAGTTTCAATGCGGCATATCTCATTTACGCCAACTCCTGTCGCGCAGGACCCAGAGTTCGAAGGCAAAACGCAGCATGGTCAAAAGATCAAAGAGTATCGACAGATATCTTACCGGGGTGACCAGCAACCCTTTGCCGACATAGGCCCAGCGGTGACCCTTGGAGATTATGGCCAGAATCGACAGACAGAGGATAGTCTCGGCGACCAGGGTTATAGCCAGCGGTTCCCAGAGCCGCATAATCAGCATCAGGGTGATAACTGTCGGGAAAGATATTTTTTCGAAGGCCGAGACCAGCACAACCCAGCCCATCGGCCGGCCATAGGTCCTGGTATATTCTTCGCCGAAGGGCTGCCGATATGGTTCTTTGATCTTCCTCTTTTCCTGGATGTCTTCGGCTGCCTCGATCTCCTTATAGTGGCGGTAGCGCTTTATCGATTTAAAAGGACTGCGCAGGATTGAGTCGAAGTAATAACAGGATTGCAGGAAAGACGAAGACCACATGTAGATCTGACGCGGCAGCCGGCGGACCTCCGGTTCTTCGGAACGGGCGCAGACGTCCATCAGCTGGATATTCCGGTAGCCCTTTTCCAGCAAGGCGAAACCGATGAAAATATCCTCGGAGTTGGTCAGGTCGTCACCCAGGATGGGTTCGTATTTTTCAAACAGGTCGATGATATATTTCCTGCGGTAGGCGACGGCACAGCCCACCGGATTGGTGATGGACCCGAAAAAAACCATCTGGCCGTGATAGACGAATTTCTGCAGGAACAGATAGAGGGTGTCGCGGTAGAGGTTGCTGATGGTCCTCTGCACCCTGGCGAAGAGGCTTTCTTCTATCTTCAATTCCAGATTCGGCTTGCTGGCCAAAAAATTTTGCACTGGCCCGCCCTTGATCTCCTGACGGCGGTCTTTTTCCCTGAGAGGCAGGATAGTTCCGCAGGCACAGGCGATACCTACCGCCTTGTAGAGTTCCTCGACGGTGCGCTCCAGGTAAT
The DNA here is from genome assembly GCA_030673265.1 of Pseudomonadota bacterium. Taxonomy (GTDB): domain Bacteria; phylum Desulfobacterota; class Desulfobulbia; order Desulfobulbales; family JAGXFP01; genus JAGXFP01. Next base: position 19,461 of record DAOVJK010000005.1, read on the forward strand.
TATCTGATTCCAGAACCGTGTCGCCGTCGAGGATAAATTCTACGTCAGAATCGAATTCGCGGGCCTGGCGTTTGATGGTCGGGGTCTTGCCGATAGACTTCTGGCGGCGGATGGCGGTAAGCTCCATACCGTTGACGGCACAAAAATCCCGGGCCAGTTCCAAGGTTCGATCCTCGCTGCCGTCATCGATCAGAATGATTCTCTTGGGTTTCAGGGTCTGCCGGGCGAGAGAAGAAAGACAGAGGGTGATATTTTTTTCTTCATTAAACGCCGGGATTACCACGTCTACGGTGGCCGTCCTCCAGTCTTCATCCGGGGTGGGTACAATCCGATCCGGGCCGCGCAAGAGGCCGATAATACTCAATATGGCGTTGGGGCTGATAACAAAATAGGGAGTGGTGGCCATTTACGGAGCGCTCTCCTTCATTTTACTTTACTGGCTATCAAGTCCTGGATGGTGTCTTCCAGAGACCATTTATGTTGGTAATCAGTCAGACTGAAAAACCTGTCCAGATTGGGTTTGCGGCGGAAGATCTCCTCGAAATTTTCCTTATAGGCTTCTTCGGATGAGATAAAATCGATTACCGAACTGCTGTTGGCCACTGAACGGATCAAGTCGGCCAGTTCCAGAATGGTAATCTCCCGGTTACTGCCGACATTGACAATCTGGCCATAGCTGGCGGGGTTGTTCATCAGGAGGTTTAGGGCGGCCACCGTGTCTCGGACATCACAGAAACTTCTCATCTGTTTACCGTCGCCGACAACGATAATCGGCTTGCCGCTGACTGCCCGGTTGATGAACCGTGGCACCACCATCCCATAGCGGCCGCGCTGGCGGGGGCCGATCGTATTAAAAAAGCGGGCTACGACTATGGGGCTTCCGTACTGCCGGGCATAAGAGAGCCCCAGCGCTTCATCGGCAAGTTTGCTGATCGAATAGTTCCAGCGTGAGACCGCGCTGGAACCAACCATTGGATCCATGTCTTCCCGAAACTCTTCAACCCGATAATGGCGGCGATCTTCAATGCCACTGAAATCGGCACCTTCCGGGAGACAATTTCTCCGGCACTGCAGGCCATGGCCATATACTTCCGAAGTTGAGGCCAGCAGGATCTGGGGCCGCCAGTTGCCGGCATGGGCCAGTTCAAGAATCCTCTGGGTGGCGCCAACATTGACCGTCATCACCCTGACCGGATCGTCCAGAACCTTGAGCACCCCGACTACGGCAGCCAGGTGATATATTCGCTCAGCCCAGTTAATTGATGTTTCCAGGCCTTCCCAAGTCAGGATGTCCTCCTGATAAAAATGAAAACCCGGATTGTCCATGAGTGGTTCGATGTTCTCAAAGACCCCGGTGCTCAGATCATCGACTACATGAACCAGATGGCCCTGGGAGAGGTGGTATTCCGCAAGATTGGAACCGATAAAACCCGCCCCGCCGGTAATGAGAATATGCATTGCCTGTTAATCCCGATCTATTTGATGTGGTTGCCTTCAGCTGTTCACAAATATTATCACACAACCACTCCTAATAACAATAACCGGCGTGGTGTTCTGCCGGAAGACCTGTTAAAACCCTACTCAATTACTGAGAGATGGGCTCCGGTCAGCCTGTATTGGAGATAAGTTGATACCAGCAGCAACTCTCCTGACGACAATACACCTCCATGCTACCCCCTGCAACTCAGCAAAACCCAGCCAAATCGCGTCCGGCGAAGATCATTCCATCAAAAGCTTTGGCTTATGAGGGACTATACTCAGCTTTACAATTGCCTATTGAAGAAGTAAATTAGGTGGGATAATCGAAGGATTTTATAGGCCACATTATCTATCTTTTTTAAGGGGAGTAATAGCAGTGTCCAGATTTGCCCTGACCATTTTGTTAAATATCGTCCTCTCCTGCTGCTGGTCGGCTCCGGCAAGTTCTGCGGCGGCGGGGCGTGATAATCCGGCCACGGAGCCAATCCATATTGAAGCCGCCCGCATGGAATCCGATCAGCGCCAAGGCTCGGTGCTTTTTGTCGGCAAGGTTGAAGCCACCCAGGGAGATCTGATTATCCGGGCCGAGCAAATGACCGTCTTTTACCGAAAGACCGGGGACACTGCCGGTGCCGCCGGCGGTGTCAGTAAAAATATCGAAAATCTAACGGCCAGCGGCAACGTCACCTTAACCAAGCAGGACTGGCTGGCCTCCGGTGACCGGATGGAATTCGAGACCGAAGGGCGTAAGGTTATCCTCACCGGCAACACCAAGGTCTGGCAGGGCAACAACACAGTCACCGGCGATAAGATTATTATCTATCTGGATGAGGGGAAAAGCGTTGTGGAAAACCAGAGCGACAATACTGACAACCGGGTAAAGGCCTTTTTCTACCCCGAATCAGATAAAACTAAAACCGTTAACGAATGATCTTGAGATTGAAATGTCGGTTTTAAAAACCATAGACATAGCCAAACAGTACCTGAAAAGGCGTGTGGTAGACGGCATCAGCCTCACGGTTGAGACCGGCAAGATCGTCGGGATGCTGGGTCCGAACGGGGCCGGCAAGACCACCTCCTTTTATATGATTGCCGGGTTTATCCGGCCTGACCATGGTTCGGTCTTTCTCGACGAGGAGGATATTACTGCCCTGCCCATCCACAAGCGGGCGCTGAAGGGCATTTCCTATCTGGCCCAGGACTCATCGGTATTCAAAAAACTGACTGTCGAGGAAAATATCCGGATCGTACTGGAACCACTAGGGCTTTCCCGTAAAAAGACCAAGGAGCGGATCGAACAGCTTTTCAGTGACCTCAAAATAGGTTATCTGGCTAACAACAAGGCCCATTCGTTGTCCGGGGGCGAACGGCGCAGAGTTGAGATTATGCGAGCCCTGGCCATCGAGCCCCGCTTTATCCTGCTGGACGAGCCCTTTGCCGGTATTGACCCCCTGGCGGTGGCCGATCTCCAGCAGATTATTCTTGACCTTAAAGACCGGGGGCTGGGGGTCTTGATCTCCGATCACAACGTCAGAGAGACCCTGGCAGTTTGTGATAATGCCTATATCGTCAGTAGCGGCAGGATCTTGACTACCGGCCCTGCCGAAGAGATCATCAACAGTGAGGAAGTTCGCCGAATTTACCTCGGTCAGAATTTCAGTATGTAACCGCTTGTTTCTTTACTAAAAGGGAGTGCACGACAGAGATAAATCTCTTGTTGTGAAAATTTATTAAATTATGGCTTTTGAACTAAGACAGCAGCTTAAACTCAGCCAGCAACTGGTGATGACCCCCCAGTTGCAGCAGGCGATAAAACTTCTCCAGTTATCGAGACTTGAGCTGGTTACGGCAATCCAGCAAGAAATTGAGCAGAACCCCGTTCTTGAAGAACTTGCCCCCACCGATGAGGGGGAAGATACCGACAGCCGTAAACTTGATTCCAATCAGGAAGAGACCGGCCCGTCTGCCGAAAGCTCCGAGCAGACCGCCGAGGTCCAGATGGAGGCGACCTCGTCCCTCCAGGAGATAGACTGGCAGGATTACGCCAACGAGTACGAACCGTTACCGTCCTTTAGGCCAAGTAATGATCCCGACCTGCCGTCCCGGCTTGATATCCTGACCAAAAAGCAGGACCTGCAGGGCCATCTGTATTGGCAGCTTAACCTTGCCACCCTGAGCGAAGAAGAAGAAACGGTCGGCGAGTTTATCATCGGCAACCTGGATCGTGACGGCTTTCTCAGGGTTGATCTGGCCACCATTGCCGAGGCCACCGGCTGTGACGAAGAAACGGCTGAAGATATGGTCCTGACCATCCAGGAAATGGACCCGCCCGGCATCTGTGCGAGTTCCGTCCAGGAATCACTCCTGCTCCAGCTTGATCGCCTCGACCTGACCAAATCGCTGGCCGCCCGCATTGTCAGAGACCATCTCTCTCTGATGGAAAAGAGGAATTATGCCGGGATCGTCAAAGCCACCGGCTGCTCCCGTGCTGAAGTCCAGGCCGCCATCAATATCATCATCGGCCTGGACCCGTTCCCCGGCCGCCAGTACTCAGATGAAGAACCACATTACATCCTCCCCGATGTTTACGTTTATAAACTCGACGACGAATACATCATCATGATGAACGATGACGGGTTGCCCCGCCTGCAAATCAGTAATTTCTATCGGGGCATTTTGAAGGATGAGCAGGCCGCGCCCGGTGACACGAAAAACTATATCAAGGAAAAAATGAACTCGGCCGCCTGGTTAATCAAGAGTATCCAGCAGCGCCAGCGCACCATCTACCGGGTTGTGGAAAGCATTATCAAATTTCAGCGGGAATTCTTTGACATCGGGGTTGAACATCTTAAGCCTCTGGTCTTGAGGGATGTTGCCGAAGATATTGAGATGCACGAATCAACCATCAGCCGGGTGACCAGCAACAAGTACGTCCATACGCCCCAGGGGATTTTTGCACTCAAGTACTTCTTCAATTCCGCCATTGAGCGCCGGGACGGCGGGGAGGCGATGTCCTCAATGAGTATCAAGAACAAACTCAAGGCCATTGTCCAGGCCGAGAATTCTGCCAAGCCGCTCAGCGACAATGCCATTGCCGAAATTTTCAAAAAAGACGGCATTAAACTGGCCCGCCGGACCGTGGCCAAATATCGCGAGCAACTGGGAATCCTGCCTTCCAAACTACGAAAAAGCACGACCTTTTAAAAAACAGCCCGGCCTGCGTATCTTATCCGTCCAGCCTCACCTCTGTCCGCCCCTCATCATTGCGTGTCAGTCGGGAGATTGAACCATTGTCTATCTTAATGCTTCTGAATTCGCTGATCGGTTGGCGGCGATAATAGAGGACCAGGCAACGGACCACAATTAGGTGGCTGACCACAGCCACCGTTTCACCGGCCCTCTCCCTGAAAATCTTTTCGATCTCCATTGCGGCCCGTTCCTGGACCTGGTTCAGGGTTTCGCAATCCGGCAGGTTGAATTTGTCCGGCGAACTGAGCCAGGTCGGATATTCAGGACCGAATTGAGCAGTGATCTCCTCCTTGGTCAAGCCATCCCAGTGGGGGATGAGGATTTCGTTGAATGGTTCGCTGGTATGGAGGCTGGCCCCCGTCACCTTACTGATTATCTCCGCCGACTGGCTGGTCCGGGCCAGCGGTCCGGTGTAAATGGCGTTGATTTGCTTTTCTTTCAGTTTATCGGCAACACCGGCAAGCTGCTCACAGCCCTGTTGATGCAGGGGTTCACCGGTGCGCCCGGCGAAGCGGTTTTCCAGGTTAGCTGCGGTTTTGCCATGTCTGGTCAGAAAAATAGTGGTTGGCATCTTTATCCCTATCAGGAGTTGCATTTGTCTTAATTTGGGATGATAATCTAACCTTTTTAGAGCTAATAAATAAACCAGAAAATGGCCGACTTTACCTATTTGAGGGGAAACTTTTTGATGAGCGACATAAATAAAGAATTCGCCGAGGTTGTTAAATTCCATGGTCACGCCTGTCCCGGCCTGGCTTACGGTTTCAGAGCAACAAGGCTGGCCTTGCGTGAACTTGGCATCCTCCGGTCCGGCGATGAAGAACTGGTGGCCGTGGTCGAAAACAACTCCTGCGCGGTTGATGCCATTCAGGCCCTGGCCGGTTGCACCTTCGGCAAGGGCAACCTGATTTTCAAAGATTACGGCAAGCAGGTCTACACCTTCATCAAACGGGCCTCAGGTGAAGCCGTTCGAGTCGCCGTTAGCTGGCAGCCGCCAGGAGAAGGAACAGAAGAGCAAGAAGCCTGGCGCAGCTTTATGGCTGGAGATCGGTCGCCGGCAGTGATGAAATTGGTCCAAGCCGCCAAGAAGGCCAAGATGGGAAAAATTCTGGCGGCAGACGACCGGGAGTTGTTCAAGGTCAGCCGCCCGGAAGTAGCTCTGCCAACCCCGGCCCGAATCTATAAGAGCCTTACCTGTCGAGTCTGCGGAGAGAAAGTAATGGAGCCCAAGGCCGAAAAAGGGAGCACCGGCCCCATCTGCATGCCCTGCTCAGCAAACGAATGACAGTTAGTTCAGCGGTCAGACTGCGGCAGCGATTGGTTGGCAACCATAAAGAAAGCTATAAGCTGAAGGATTCCCTCAACGTGCTACTCACTAACTACGATGACACAGAATACTGAATATTTCTGCGGAAGGTGGTAAGCTGTTCCAAGTATCCATGGCAATGCGCCTTGGGTTGGCCACGCTCCTCATCAAGCGGACCGTCACTACATAATAATCTGAGTCATTATGATTATATTGAAGAAACAGTGGAAAAGAGTCATTACCGCCACCAACGAGGTTGACCTTACCTTTCTGCTGTTACGGGTTTTAAGTCTTGCCGGCGGTATTGCCTGGCTCTTGATTGTCCCGCTTGCCCCAAGGGAAAAGACCATTCTGGTCAAGGCCCTTATCTATTTTTCCACTTACAGTACCCTTTGCTACCTGGTTATTTTTTGCCGACCCAGCCTGTTGAAGAAGGTGTATCTGACATCCCTTTTTCTCGACATGATCTTCCTGTCAAATCTGGTCCATTCAGAAACAAACTTTGCAAGCAGCTTTTTTCTCGGCTATTACCTGCTTATCTGCCTGCACACCATCTATTTCGGTCTTGGCTTTGGCCTGATGGTCGCGTTATTTTCCGCCGTTTGCTACGTCGTCAGTATTCTGCCCATACTCACACATATCGAGTGGACCGATCTTGCCCTGAGGATCGGATTTTTCTTTTTTATCACCGTGCCGGTAGGACTGTTAACAGCGAAGGTGAAACGCGATAAAGCGAAAGTCGAACATTTCAACAGAACCCTTGAGACCAGGGTGGCCCAACGCACCGCCAAGATCGGCGCCCTCCTGGACCAGGAACGCTATCTCCGCGAAATCCTTGCCACGGTTGCCCACATCAACAAACTGCTCATTACCACGCCAAACACCGGCAGCCTGCTGGATAACTCCTGCGCCCGCTTCGGACAACACGGCCATTATGATTTCTGCTGGATCGGCCTCCTTGAAAAAGACAAGATTCAAACAATCCATACCTCCGAGCCTACCTGTAATCCTCTCGCTGCTCCGCCCTATGATATCCTCGACACTGACGCCCTCTTTTATCGGAGCGCCACCGCCCAATCCATCAGGGATAATCGCGCGGTGATCTGCGAAAACACCCCCAAAACACCCGATTTAACCCCATGGCGCGCCAATCAGGAGGTAAAAGGATTTCATGCCGTCATCAGCCTTCCTCTGCGGGCGCACCAGGCCGCCCAACCACTGGGCGCCCTGACTATCTACACCTGGCGCAAGGAAGGCTTTGAGCCGGAGGAACAAGAGATGCTGGACGAGTTGGCGGGCGATATCGGTTTTGCCATTGATTCCTTCCGACAAAGAGAGTCGGTGGCAAAGCTCACCGCCGAACGGACGGCCAATTACGAAGAAACGATTTTCTCCTTTGTCGACATGAACGAACAGCGGGATACCTATACCGCCGGCCATACCGAGCGTGTCGCCCAGTA
>DAOVJK010000242.1 GCA_030673265.1 Pseudomonadota bacterium
CAGAGAATACGGCCCCGACTTAGATGGTGGTAATTGTCTGTCAACCTATTTGCTGGATGGGTCAGCTGTAAATATGGCGGTGGATGGCTCCGTTACACCAGTGGAATATTCGTACACTGTACCAGCTGGCAAGGAATTAAGACTTAACCGTGGTCTTCTGGCTATAGAAGATGGCGTTACTGCGTTTGTCCCCGGGAATTTCGGTGGGATATCTGGCGCATTGTCAAATGGATTTGAAATAAGCATAACCCCAAATGGCGAAAGCAAACAGGTCTTGGAAACATGGAAGACCAACCGGCAAATAAGAGACACAATGTTTGATTTTGACCAGCAGTTTAAGTCAGACGGTGCATACATTGGCCGTTGGACATTTACCAAGGATTTTGGGTCTACCGGTTTTACGTTGAGTGCTGGTGACAAAATATCGGGATTGGCTCAAGATGACTTGCTCGATCTCGACTATCTGTCATTTAGGATAAAAGGCAAGTTGACTACGATTTAAGATTAAGGGGGGCAGATGGCGACTTTCAAAATAAAAGGCTTTGGGGCCGGGATATACAAAACAGCAGCACTGGAGATAGCAGTGTTTTGTCTTAAAATATGTTTTTACATTTCCCCTTTAGCCATTTGGAAAATATGCGAGCTTGTTAAGCTTTATGGCCCTTAAAACAAATGTCAAAATTAAAATGCCAGATTTAACGCTTGACCAACCTGACCAGACATTTTTTAAGGCAGCGGCAATTGAGACAAAGAAGCGTATCAGGGTCAGGACAGAGACTAACAAGAAAGATTATACCGGAAAAGCATTCAGGGGATATTCTCCTGAATACAAAAAAAAGCGGGTAGAAGGTAAAATATCTAAGCCAGGCGGCGGGTTTTATGGGGCGAGAAGTGGGACACCCAATCTGTCGTTATCGACAAAGATGCTTGGCAGCATGAAAGTATTATTCACCAAGACAAAAGGTACGGTTACTTTGTCTGGTGAAGAAGCAAAAAAAGCAAGAGGAAACGAAGCAAGAGGTAGGATCTTTTTCGCCTTCCACGAAACAGACCGGGATAAGGTTTTGAAACTGGTCGCAAACTGGATGACGAAGAAAAACAAATTAAAGAGGTAGTAAAATGAGTGACGAAAACAAGGCAGCAGACGAAGCGGCAGCAAAGGCAGCACAAGAGAAAGCGGCAGCAGATGAAAAGGCCCGTGTTGAAGGTTTGACTCTTGAGCAATTGCAGAAAGAAAACGCCACCCTGAGGTATGAAAACGCAGAGAGACGGGTCGAAACTGACAAGGCGGCAAAAGCAGCAGCAGAACGGGCAGATGCCCAAAAAGCGGCAGATGATAAAGTGGCGGCTGAAAAGGGAGAGTTTAAAACCCTTTATGAGAAACTGAAAGCAGAGCAAGAAGGTTCGGCGGGAAAAGTAACCGCCATGGCCGAAACGCTCAATAAAATGCTTGAGGTTGAAACCGCCAACATCCCCGAAGCGTTTAGGGGGTTGATCCCGGCTGGCGATGTTATGGCGGCCCTGGATTGGATCGCAACCGCAAAGGCTACAAAGTTATTTGAAACACCCGGTGGCCCCGGTGTCAGGACTACCGGCGAACACCGCGATAATTCGATTTCCAGGCAGGATTTCGACAAAAAAACACCCGAAGCCAAGCAAAAGCATTTGGCAGGCGGCGGGAAAATACACGATTAAAGGAGAACTACCGTGGCTAATACACTAACTAACTTAATTCCAGATCTCTATGCGGCGCTTGATGTGGTATCGCGCGAACTAGTCGGCATGATTCCCGGCGTTACCCGCGATGCAACCGGCGAACGTGCCGCAATCGGCCAAACTGTCAGGGTGCCGATTGCCCCGGCCTCTACCGCTTCCGATATCACCCCGGCAGTGAACGCACCTAATACCGGCGATCAGACCATTGGCAACGCAAACTTTGCGATTACCAAGAGCCGTGCGGTTCCGTTCCGATGGAATGGCGAGGAAACCATGCAAGTGGTTAGCCCAGGCGTTGGCGCTCTTACCATTAGGCAGATGCAGATTGCCCAGGCTATTCGCACCCTGACTAACGAGATCGAGACCGACTTGGCCGCACTGCACCCTACGTTTTCCCGGGCATATAGTGACCACGCCACCACCCCGGTCACCCCGTTTGGCACGGCTGGAGATTTCACTGAAGCGGCCAACGTGGCCAAGATCCTCAAGGACAACGGCGCGCCGACTATTGGCAACAGGCTTGTGCTGAACACCGCAGCTGGTGTTAATCTGATCGGCAAGCAGTCACGAATGGACATTGCCGGGCAGGATAGCATGATGCGCCAGGGTGTTCTGCTTGACACCGCCGGTTTCGCCATTGCCGAGTCGGCCCAGGTCAATGCTGTGACCGCTGGAGCAATGGCCTCGGCAACGACCAACACTGCCGGCTATTCAGTTGGTGACACGGTGCTTACCCTCGCAACCGCCGGTACTGGTGTTGCGGCTGCTGGTGATGTTATCACCTTAGCTGGTGACACGAATAAGTATGTTGTTGCTTCAGTAGTCTTTGCCGGGGCCAACCCTGCCGCTGGCGATACTATCACCATCGGAGAGCCTGGTTTGCGTGTCGCTATTGCCGCTTCTGCCACTGCAATCACTGTGGTTGGCAGTTCGACCCGCAACATGGCGTTTGCCCCGTCTGCGATCATCCTTGCACAGCGGATGCCCGCTTTGCCGGATGGCGGCGATATGGCAGACGACCGGATGACCGTAACTGATCCACGGTCTGGCCTCTCTTTCGAGGTATCGGTCTACAGGCAATATCGTCAAGTGCATTATGAGTTGGCGAGTGCTTGGGGCGTTAAGAATATCAAGCCTGAGCATACCGCTATCTTGCTTGGTCAGTAAACAACAACGGGGGGCTGAGATGCCCCCTTTACTTTTGAGGCCTGAAGATGGAAACTGTTAAGACGGTAAAGGTTGCATGCAAGAAGTGTAAAGGGAACGACGATGGGTTTTATCTCTGCGACGAGGACAAGGTGCCGAAAGGGGCCAAGCTGTACAAAGAGCCAACCGGAAGTGATGACTAATGGCTGAAACAAACGCCCCCCCTAGCAAAGAAGCTGTCCTTTTAGTTCGTAATGACCTGAGAGACTACACCGAGGCAATGGGCCGCACGGTAGACAGCTATATCACCGAGGCTCTTGAAGAGTGCAAGCGCATCCTTGAAGATGACCGGGGGGTGGTTTGGGCCACTGTTTTTAACACCACTGATGATGAGTATTACGACAACTCAGACAGCACAGGGCGGAACGAGGACAGAATCCAGAACGCTATCAGTCATATGACCGCGTCAATGGTGTTCAGGGACTACGCAATCAGGCAAGATCTTGAGGAAAACTGGACAATGCTGGCCGACTATCACGAAACGAAAGCTAATGACCGGCTGCTGAAATCAAAGCTGGACATTGACACCGACGAAAGCGGCACAATTGACACAGGCGAAGAGGGACAACTTGGCCAATCATTTATGGTGCGCTAATGAGCTTGCAACTTTCCATTGAGGATCTGCAGACGGTTTTAGCAAATAGCCGTTACCTTGACAAGATAGATAACTTTCCTATCCGGCCAGGTTCAAGCAACATGACCATGCAGATTGCATGTGGCCCACAAACCCACGAGGCACGATTCGGTAAGACCAAGGTGTTCCAGAACATTGAATTAACGCTGACGATCAAGATCAAGCTACCGCCTGGGCAATTATCAGAGGTCACAAAGACCATTGACGATGAGATTATAAAAGATCGGCGAAGAAGCAACCAGGCCCAGACCACGATATTAAGCGAAGAAGGTTGGGAGGTGGGAGAATCAGAGGGGAAGGCAGTAACTGTAATAACCAGAGAGATCGAGGTCCACGTTTATGAAGATCAAGTTTGAAGAAGAAAGAGATACCATCCTGCTTGGCCGTGTTGTGCCGGGGAAGGTTTATGATATAACCAAGAAAGAGGCCGAGGCGTTTATCAGAAACGGCGTGGCCGTAAAAGTTAAAGAGGGCAAGTAATGGCAATTCAATATCTGGCAATAGTCGAGGAAACGACAAGAGGGACTGACCCGGCCAGCGGGTATCTATTCTTGCCGGTAATGAACAACATTCAGCCCACGGTCAGTTATGACGATCAGCCCCGCAAAGAGTTCAGGGGTGCCGATACGGCTCTTGGCGATAGCACGGTGGTAAGGCGATCCGGTCAATGGACAATGAGCATCGAGTGCGCTTATTATCCAGGGGCAGAAACCGGGTTATTCTGGAAGCACCTTCTCGGGAAAGCGGGGACCAGGGTGGCAGAAGATACGTCGGCCTTTAAGGGCATCAATTACCCGCTCGCCAATCTATACGGGACAGGGGCCGAGCTTGCCGACAAAGCTATTGGAATTATCCCCAACACCGACGAGGGTGGCACGACAAAGCACCAATACTATGGCGGCGGGCGTGTTAAGTCTATCACCGTGACCGGCGAGGGGACTGACGATGTTAAACTGACCATTGAGGTTCAAGGGCCAGCGGAATACATCGGATCAGCAGACCAGACCGCTACCGCCGGGGTTTCTTTCCCAGTTGCCGCGCCTTTCTCCACCGATGACTGCACATTGTTTATCGGGGCTGGTATTACCCGTACTGGGACAGCGCCGGACTTTACCGCCCTGGCCGAGAACACCATGAACGCCTACAAGCCTGATAGCTTCACTATTACCATTACCAACGGGCTGGATGACAAGACGGTTATGGACGGAGTTCTCGGGCCTAATAAGACGTTTCGCTCCGCCCAATTCGGCGTTGAAGTTGCAACTCCGATTGACTACGAAGACCCATCTAGCGGATTCTCTAGCGCTGATCAGTTCAAGACCATTTTCGGAGGGCCGCAAACAACCAGCATTTTACTCA
>DAOVJK010000064.1 GCA_030673265.1 Pseudomonadota bacterium
AAGGCTGGAGGCGTAAACTTCGATAGCCTGATGAGGGGTGCTGCCGGAGAGGAACGTGGCTCCAGCGCGGCATCCGGCAAGAGCGTGGATATAAGCCTGGACGGTGTTGAGGCGGGAAGGCACCGGATGAGGGTGGGCAAAGCGGCAAGGAAGCTGGCTCCAAAAAACATGGAGATGAAGAGAGCCTGTTCGTGCGTGCTTTCCGGGAAGAATTGTACTGAAATCCCTTCCTTCGACGATATGGATGCCGCTGAAAGGCTGATGCTTAAAGAGGAGAAAAATGAAGAGGTGAAGATGGCCGCCTGCATAGAGTGGTCAGGGAATATATTCAGCAATCCTCCAGGCGACCTTGACGGGATAAACAGCGCCATAGTCCGTATAGACCGGTCGCTTGCAAGCTTCAAGGAAATGGACAGCAGCGTGGCCCAAGAGGTGGCCAGCCTTGAAAGAGAGCAGAGAAATGAGCTCAGGCGCCAGAGGAGGCTAAGAGAGAGAAGAGAGGAAAGAGAGGAAAGAGAGGAAAGAGAGGAAGAAGAAAGAGCCGAAAGAGAAGAAGAGAGAAGAATAGCGAATCAACCTGCGCAAACAAGCGCATGGGCAAGTGCACTTATGGGTGCATTAGATAAAGCAGGTGATGATCTGTTAAGACAACAGAGAGAAACCAATGAAAGAATCTTAACTGCTACGAAACAAGCCTATAAAGAGAAAAACAGAAGGCAGGAAGAAGAAAGAGAAGCCCGAGAAAAAATAGAAAGACAGCAAAAAGAAAGAGAAAGGGACGCTAATAATAGAAGACTTGCACAGCTCAAAAGAGAAAAGCGGGAACGAATGGATAGAAAGCGGGTAAAAGCGAGAGAAAAGCGTGATTTACGATATAAGTGTGAACAGAAAGGTGGGAAGTTCCATGACCGTACAGGCAATTGTACAATCATAAAAACGGCTACCACCGTAGTTTTAACAGACTTGGGAACCAACAGAGTCTATGGGGACGAAGTAAGCTCAGTTAATAGTCGTCGCAGTGGAGGCAGTTCTTCCAGGGCGACATCACAGTCAAATGGAGCCTCGAATAATACCTCTAATAGTGGCGCTTCGGGTAAACAAAAAACTGTTCAAGAAAAAACTCTTATTGATGTTGCTGAAGTACGTATGATGTGCTGGGTAAAAGATAGGGAAAAAGGTGGTCAAAATTGGAAGTGCTCCGGTCCGGTGCAAACCGCTGTCCTTAACTCTCCGACAGAAGAAGAAGCAATGAAATATATGGGATGTGAAAATCCAAGGAAAAAATTTTCCAATGTAAGATTCACCCAAAAATCTGGTAAATCCATAAAGTATGATAGGGCGTTTGTGTATGCTTGCGACCGACCTTTTGAGTCTTATGAGAAGCGAATTGAAGACAGGTATAATATACAATATCCTGCAAGTGTAATTTTCCAAAAATATCAATGTGATACGGATGTGTTTCTTGGACACTGGAGTGAATATTGTAAGTGAATCGATAAATCAGGGTATGAATTTAGTGATAAAAAGTGATAGCGATAAGTAATCGCTTTTTGGGCTTCACCAAAATTTGGAGGTGGGCTGAATTCCACCTCCAAATTTTCTAACAGTGTTTATGCTTAACGAGCTTATGGCGGAATGTCAAACCAATGAAAAGCCCAGCCCCTGTCCGTTTCACGGACCCAGAAAATCAGCGGTTCCTTACCGTGTCCAATCTGAGAAAGTTGGGGACGTTCATGATTTCATGTTTTTCTTTGTGATGCTAATGTGGCCTGAGAACAGAATGTTTTTAGAAGAGAAGGGTGGCATCCTATATTCTTCCTATTTTGGGTTGTAATTTGAAATAAGTTTACCCGCAGCTGCCGGCTCAACGCCAAGAGAATTGGCAATTTCGCTCCAGCTTTTCCCTTCTTTTCTATGTTGGGCTGCGATTTTTTCTGATGCAATATTGCTGGTGGAAGCCAGAAGGAAAAGCAAGGTGATTTCTTTTGCGGTAAAGCCGTTTGCTCTGAATTTTTCAACAGTCTTTTGAGGAGTTCTGAAAAAAAGTGATATGAGTTCATCGGCAATTTGCACTGTGGCTTGAAAGGCTGGTGTGCCTGATTTTAAACCTATTAGGAGAGGGGATGGGTGGTACTCTGAAAGAATCGGGTCTTCCATAACTTGCTGCCAGGTTTTTTTTCTCTTTCGTAAGTCAAGCAAGTGTTCAAGGGTAACTCCAGAGGCCTTAGAGATTGTAAGCCCAATTAGGAGATCGTCCTGGCCGACGCCACCTTGCATTTTATGGAGGATAATTTGGCGTTTGGAAATAGCGAAATATGCCGACAAAAGGCTGTTGAAGCTTGTCGCAAGAATATAGCCATCTGCTGCAAATTTATCTGACGGGTTATATGTCCGATCTTTAAAGCAATGGCAGCCTGTGACTGATTCAGCAGATAGACTTGCAGGCGTGGTAAAGCTGAAAAAAAATATTGCTAAAAAGCAGCTTAGGAATTTTCTTGTCGGGTCCATTTTTTTCTTTTTTTGCGAAACAGTCACAATCATGTGAGCAATGGCTGGTGTTGGCTGATGATACATCATTGTGAAGAAGGAAAGTATATGATTTTATGTTTTTCTATAATTACAACTTTCTGTAGAGATCTAGCCTCCTGACTCCTTTCGAGACCCTATTCCGGTTAGTTATGGTTGGTGTGGTTTTTTTGCGACCTTAATATACCGTGATCACGGTATTCTTTTCTTCATTTTCACATGCGTCTTTTTAAATGCTTCATTTTCACATGCATAGTTTCGGCTAATAAAAAGTGTCTGTCCTAAATAATTTTCATTATCTAGGACAGCCCCAAAAACTTTATAGTGGCCGACTTACTTTATGGTAATGGAATTGGATACCTGTTATATTGGTTAGGATGATGATTTAACAAACTCTTTTATTAAAGTCTGGAAGATCTGGAGGAGTAGAAAATGAAAATTGGAATTAAAGGACGGTTGATTACAGTAGTTCTTTGTTTATCCTTTGCAGCAGTGGCATCTATCGGAACCGCCAGTTATAAGTTCAGCACCTCGAATGCAGTTGATGTGGCCAAGGAAAAAGGTGATATTATCTTTAATTATATCATGGCCCAGCGTGATTTCTTCCGGTTAGAGCAAAGATCATTGGCCATGGAGATAGTCGAACATGATCGGTTTTACCCGACATTGATGTCCGGATTCGTAGTGACCAGGTCCACCTGGGATCGGTTCAAGGAGAATCTGCCCGGTTATATGTTCAAGCAGGCTACAATAGACCCCCTTTTTCCAGCCAACAAGGCGGATGAGGACGAGCTCAATATTATCAGTGAATTCAAGGCCAGTGAATCCACGAAAAGGTTGGAAGGCATTATCAATAAAAAAGGTGAAGATTTTTATTACATCGCTACTCCTATCAAGATTACCAAAAAGGGCTGCTTGAGGTGTCATGGCAATCCGGCCAAAGCCCCCAAGGACCAGATAGAGATTTATGGTACCGAGCATGGCTACAACTGGAAAATGGGCGATACAGTGGCCACCTTCATCGTCTATGTTTCGTTAGACAAGGCTGTGGCTAAAGCCCGGAAAACCTCCATGATTCTTGTCTCAATCGCAGCCGGTATCATTTTGGTATTGGTCATTTTCATCTGGGTCTTTATCAACTTTGTAGTAGTTAATCCGATACTGAAACTCAGCACCAGAGCCGAACAAGTGAGTCTTGGCAGGAATCTTAAGGAGACAATCTCCCACAGGACTGATGACGAGATTGGCCATCTGGCAAGTGCTATTAACCGCCTACGAATCAGCTTGCTTAAAATCCTGCAAAGAGTCGAGAAGAAGTAAGTAGGTTCAGAAGCTTTAAATACCAGCCCCATCCGTGGTTTCTTTCGGATGGGGCTTTTTAAAAAGTTGCCAGTTGGATCTAGCCAAGGTCTTGCTGAAAAGGCTGAGAGTGACAAAGGGGTCTGCTCTTGACTTTTGGTACGTTCCCCGCCCCCTTTTAAGCTCTAATCTATTATTAGATTGCTGCTTTGGCTTTGATGATGTCGCAGCGGCGGAAACCCCTGAATGCATGCTGGGCCAATAATTCTTGGAGTCTGCAGGGGACCAAAGTTGATCCAGCGCCGCTTATGAAAAATTGGGTCTGACCAGCCAACTAGTTGATAATCCGTTTAATTAGTTTGAAATTATGTCGATTTTTAGCCTTAAAGCACTCTTTTGGGTGGTGAAAAAGGCACTTTAAAAGGAGAGGGAAGTTTAAATTGTAAAGCCCGTCTCTTTCCCGGCCTCCGTCTCCGGGGAGGGTCGATTGCCCAGATCAAGCTCTTCAAGCCGCCAGCGCAGTTCGGTCAGAGAATCCTTGAGAATGTTGAAAAGATCAACGCCGATCATTATTTTGACTTGTTCCATGGTCGTTTCCAGATCAGTGAGCAGTTTGTCGAGGTTTCTTTTAAGTTCCATGGCCTCATTGCTGTCTGGTGCGGTTCGTATCGCCTTTTCCAGTTGCTGCAGTTTTCTCTCGATCTCGGCCAATGAATTTGTCAGCTGCAGGTAAAGTTTATCAGTCAGTTCGGCGCTCAGTTCCTTGGTTTTCCGCCTAAAATCGTCCAGCATGTTCCGCAGAAAGGGCGGATGTTCCGATCCGGTGACTACACTGTCATCGACCAGCAGAATGCCGCCCGATATTTTCTGCTCAGTAAACACCGCTTTCCGGCTCGGGTAGTCGGGGTCGTTGTCGATATAGAATGTCGAATAGACGGTGAGATTTTTCTTGTGGTCGGAGTTGATATCCAGTTCCACAAGGTAATGGTCCTGACCGGAGCGGGTTATCTGCTCTACATCACCTATATATCTATTTTGGTAAATGATCCGGTCGCCGCTTTTCAGGTCGGAGATCCTGCTGAACTTTGCGATCAACCGCAGGTCGCCAAGATCGCAGGCGGTTAGGGTGCCCAGCAAAGCCAGAAGCAGAAAAGAGGATGATATGTATTTCGGCATGGATAGTACCTATGTTTACTTGGTGATAAGGCAGAGTGTTCGGGGCTTTTTCCCCGGTGAAATATAAGGGGTTCCGGCCCCGCCCAGCTCCAAGATTATTTAAGATATTAACGATAATTTCATGGGAAAGTCGATATATTCTTGAACAAATTGAAGCCGGGTTTGAGCCAGGTCAAGTGATTGATAACCAGATTTGCGAGTCAAGAAGTCTGTCTGTTTCCAGCTTTCAACCTTAAAGCACTTTTTGGGATGATGAAAAAGGCACTTTAAAAGGAGAGGGGAGTGTTTAGCAGTGAGTTTTTGATAAACCTCACTGGTGGTGGTTCTAATCCCGTGGACGGGAGTTGCCCGACCCCGGTTTTTCAGGTACCCCTAAATAAACTGTTGCATTAGAGAATCGATGACATCATCAAAGTTTTCTATAGTTGCACCAAGTTCTGAGCACATTTTCAGGGCGTAACCACGTTGGACCGGATTGGCCAAATCACTGAACCTTGCAATTCTATGGGTTCTCCTGCCTATACAGAAAATAATTTGCTCATCGGGATCAAGCTGAAGGAACTCCTGCAGAGGTTGCATCATTCTCTCTTTATCATCAGGAAGCACTCCGTCAACTTCAGGAAAGAGGTTCAGCACATGATCACTTTTTACATCACTGCCGATTCCAGCCAACTTTTCAAGGAAAAGGAGTAATTCCCTGACTGTATCAACCTCTCCCATTTTATCGAAAGTGCCCCCTTCAAACTGCTCTGTGAGTGGTGTTGCGGTGGGCATAGCCAGGGTTCGCAACCGGATAAAATCAGGATTGATCTGATTCAGGGCATCGGCAGATTCCAGGGCGTTCTCCCGCGATAATAATTTGCCGCCAAGTCCCGGCATAAAGTATTCCGATAATTCGATACCAGCTTGTTTGACTTTTTGTCCGGCCGCAATCTGCGTTGCTTTGTCGGCACCCTTTTTTACCATCTTGAGTACCTTGTCAGAGCCGGATTCCATCCCTATGTGGATCCGGTTAAGACCTGCACTGGCCATCCGGCCCAGGTTTTCATCACTTATCCTGGCGATGGTGTGAGAACGTGCGTATGAGGTTATCCGCTCCACCTTAGGGAAGGCCCCTTTAAGATGAAGCAATATCCGGACGATATCGTCTGGTTTAATGATCAGGCTGTTGCCATCCTGGATGAAAATTGATTTCATCCCGTTGGCGACGAAATTATACGCTGCATGGAGGGCTTGCATATCAACTTTCCCGCCATTAGCTGAGAGATTTGCAATCTCTCTTCTGGAAATGGTCCCTCCGGATTTTTCAGCAGCTTCAATTGCCTCAACATAAAAACGAACCGTATCAATGTCCTTTAATACGTGATCTACAGGGCGCAGGCTGAACTTGGCACCCTTATATATGGGACAAAAGGTGCAGCGATTCCACGGGCAGTTACGGGTAATTCTTACCAGCAAGCTTTCCGCTTCACTGGGGGGACGAATCGGTCCTTGCTCAAAACCGCTATATGGTTCAATAATTTTCATGTTTTATTCTTTATTTGTGGTCCATCCACGAGACAGATCCCATGGACATCGTACTTAATTATCGACTTAGCGACTGTGAAAAAAAGACAGAATCAGGTCTTGCATGTCAAGTTTTGGAGGATTCTAAATTGCCGGAGGGGGGGATCACCCTTTCTCCTTTTGCACGAAAACCAAAACTCCTGTATGGTCGCACCATGTTTGCACATCGAGAACTCCAATATGGTGGTTATTGTCAGGAATGCTGTCGCCAGCACGCTCTACCTGTGCAACCTGCCATGGAGGCCGCAACCAGCCTCTTTGCACAATTACAGGATAATAGCCTCCTTCCACCATTTGCTACCGAGGCTCTCTTTGGCGAAGCTAGAGGTAAAATGTTTGGGGTCATGCTGACTCAAAATACAACTGGCGAACATCAGATCATTAAGGCCTTTTCAGGCCAACTCAATGGTGAGTGGCTCATACCAGGCTGGGTTCCGCCACTGTTTGACGTCAACATTTTCAATGGTATCAACACCCCGGAAGAGAAACGAGTCAAGGTTCTCAGTAAGCAAATAAACAACACTTACTGCAAAGATGAACAACTAGCTCTCAAAATTGAACGCAGGGCACGTTCCCGGACCCTGATGAAAAACATCCATCGTTTGTATCTTCTCCATAATTTCAGGGGAGAACAACGTCCCATGGCCAGTTTTTTCCATGCAAAAAAGGGTATGCCAACAGGTGCAGGAGATTGTTGCGCGCCGAAGCTCATTCATTATGCTCTGCAACGTGAACTCATTCCCATTGGCATGGCAGAATTTTATTTTGGCCGAGAAAACAAATCAAAAACCAAGCAACATGGCCATTTTTACTCCTCCTGCGATTCCGGATGTGCACCAATTTTAGGATTTATGCTATGTGGGCTGGAAGAGCTGAGGGCTGATGCAAGCAGACCAAAGCAAGTGATTGATAGCCCGATTCATTAGCCCATAACACTGTCTGTCTTCTGCCTTGGAGTACTTTTTTTTGATGGTAAAAAAGGCCGGGACGCTCTTAATTAACTAACCAACTAGTTTTAGAGAAATGAGGACACAATACCAATTAAACTGCGACAGGATTTTTAAAAGAGGGGGGAGTGTTTAGCAGCGAGTTTTTGACAACCTCACTGCTGGTGGTTCTGATCGCGGGGCATCATGATCAAGAACCTGTACCCCAAAACTTGTCGCTCTTTTCCCCCTGCTCAGCTAGCAGGAGCCTGTTCTTTTCTGTTCTTATCCAACAACTCCCTGATAACCTTGGCCACATTATCCATGGCCAGGGGTTTCTGGAGATACCTGGTAACTCCCTTTTCCAGCGCCTCTTCCTTGTTGATTATTGCACTGAAGCCGCTGCAGAGGACTACCGGGATCTCCGGCCTTATCTCTTTGACCCTCTGGGCAAGCTGTAAGCCGTTCATGTTGGGCATCGACATGTCGGTGACAATCAGATCATAATCGTCCGGGTGTTTTTCAAAATCCTCCAGCGCCTGCAATCCGTCCTGGAAAATGGTAATTTTATAACCGTAGAAGGTGAGAAGTTCATTGGCAAGGTTGACAATGGTCTCCTCATCATCGACAAAGAGGATCCGTTCATCTCCGTAGCCTACGGGTTTTTCATTCTCTGCGGACGCGGCCTTCTCGGGTTCATATTCAAGCATCGGCAGGTATACATGGATGGTCGTCCCTTGGCCGGGTTCACTGTAGACATTAATAAAGCCCTGATGGTTGGTGACGATGCCATGGACGACTGCCAGGCCGAGGCCGGTCCCTCTGCCGGGCTCCTTGGTGGTGAAATAAGGCTCAAAGATCTTCTCCCTGGTTGCCTCGTCCATGCCGTAGCCCGTATCACTCACCTCCAGGCGGATATATTTACCGGGGTTTACTACTTCTAATTCGGCAATCATGTCGCTTTCGCTGACGGTGACCTCCTGCAGAGAGACTCCCAGGGTGCCGCCCGTTTTCATCATGGCATGGTAGGCATTTGTGACCAGGTTCATGATAATCTGGTGGATCTGGGTCGGGTCGGCCAGGATGCTTCTCCGGGAGGCGATATCCTCCTTGAATTCAATGGTGGTTGGGATTGACGAACGCAGGAGTTTCAAGGCTTCTTTGACTATGTGGGATATCTGCACCGGGCTTTTCTCAAACTCGGTCTGGCGACTGAAGGTCAGGATCTGGTTTACGAGTTGCCTGGCCCTGTCGGTAGCCCTATTGGCCTTCTCCAGGTTCTTGACGGCAATCTCTTTTTCACCTACCTTCAGCGTGGCCAGCTGGATATAACCGTAGATTGCCGTCAGAATATTGTTGAAGTCATGGGCAATGCCACCGGCCAGGGTGCCGATGGCCTCCATTTTCTGGGATTGCCGCAGTTTGCTCTCAAGTTCCTTTTTCTCGGTGATGTCTTTGGCAATGTGAACGATATTGGTAAATTCTCCGGTTTCGTCAGGAACCGGAGAGGTGGTGACCAGGAAGTGCTTCCCAAGGTTTCGATGCTCCACTTCGGCGGAACAGATCTGCCCGTTGCGGATGGTATCGGTAGCCGGGCAACCTTCGCAGGTGGATTCGCTGCCGGAGAAGACCTCATAGCAGAATTTGCCTTCCAGGTCGGCGGGATCCGCCTGGAGCATTTGATAGGTTGCCTGGTTGGCCTTGATAATCTGGAAGCGGGGGGTCATGATAGTGATGAAATCACCAATAGCATCGAAGGTTCTTTCCCATTCTTTCTGGCTTTTGTGAAGTTTTTTTTCTGTCTGTTTGCGCTCATCGACCTCGATGCCGAGTTTGGTAACGGATTTTTTCAGATCGGACCTGGAACTTTCTAATTTGCCGATTAATCTGCTGAAAGAGAGGTAGAGAACGAGCAGCGAGATTAGCAACGAAAGACAGGTAAAGATTAATGAGCGGAACATAAAATATTTTTTGGTGGAGAGTTCCCGGGAGATATCCTGCATCACCACGAAACCGCCAACCAGTTCGGCGTGAAAGTCATTGAAGATCGGATAGGCATGTAACAGGTAGGTACTGCCGTTAATGGTTAAACGCTGATTGTCGATTGAGAGGTCTAGATCAGGAGGCAGTTGCTTGTACATGGGTTCGCCATGCGTAACTAAAGTATATTCCCCGAAGACCAGGAACTCTTCATTCAGGGTGGAGGTCACTTTCTGCCACCTGTCCGTTACGTAAAAGGTGGTCAGCGGATCGGGGATCTGTTTCCTGAGGGATTCCATGATGGCGTGCGGTCTGAGGCCCAACTCGAGGGCGCCAACATAGGAGCCTTCGTGAAAAACCGGGTGGATGACCCGGTAAAAGGCACCATAAATACCGATCTCGTAGCAACTTAAAGGGGCTTGCTCCCGGTGGACATGCTGTACTGCCGGCCTGATCTCCCGCAGATCATCCCCGAATTTTTTCGGATTGTGCATGCGGAGAAAGGAGCGGCCGTCCGGCAGATGGTAATGCATTACATGCAGATACTCATTTTCCCGCTTCAAGGCCTCGTAAAGGGGGAGGGTGAGCTGGTAAAGTCTCTCCCTGTCCTGCTCGACAAGGGCCTCGGGAATCTCTTTATGGGTTGCCAGCAGGTTGAAAAGCCGTTTTTCATACGGAGCCAGCGAATAAAGGGTTATGTCCGTAACCGTTGCATCTATTGATTTTTCCTTTTCATTGATTACCTGGTCAATTGTTCTGCTGTGAAGCCGGTTGCCTTCATTGAAAAAGGCCAGGGCAAGAATAACTACCACCAGTGAGACCACTGACATCGCCTTGTTTTCCGCACTTTTAAGGAAAAAGTTCATTAGGGGCATATCTAATTATCCAAGGCGTTCGAAAGCGTTTTAGATCGCCTGGCTCTCCCTCATAATCACATGATGCTCGTGTATAAATTTCTGCTATTGTATATATATAGTGAACAATTTAATTTAACTTTATGTCAAGCCTTTCAGCACGCCAGTTGATTTCAGCTCGCCGTGGCCGAATAACCGCCTGTATTTCAGTTTTAGGCACGGCTATTCGGCACAGCACTTCGGCACAGCACTTCGGCACAGCACTTCGGCACAGCACTTCGGCACAGCACTTCGGCACGGGGGGCGGACCAAGTA
Organism: Pseudomonadota bacterium; assembly: GCA_030673265.1. Classification (GTDB taxonomy): domain Bacteria; phylum Desulfobacterota; class Desulfobulbia; order Desulfobulbales; family JAGXFP01; genus JAGXFP01. The sequence goes on from DAOVJK010000064.1 coordinate 10,643, forward strand.
AACTTACTGATTACCCGTTTATTTTTCTAAAAAAGTGGTTTTTTCAACCTTGAAAAAAGGGGATGTAGGGGCTAAAAACGCCTCCTCTTTGAATCTTAAACAATAAAAGTTCAACAACTTAGCGTGGCCCGCCCCCAAGAGACCCCAAGAGAATCCCCAAACGCCTTTTTGATGCCCTGATCGAAAAACTGGGATGACGGTGGGCGTAACTTTATGCGAGAGGACACGGAAGTTCATTTTCGGGAAGAGGACTCCATCTACTACTGGATCATGGACGGAGGCTGTTTTCCCGAACGGACTTCGAAATTAACAACAAGGAAATAGAAGACGGAGTGATTGGAATATATTATTGTACTGCCTGCCATGAACGAACAAGAGATCAAGGAATTCTTCAAAAACACCTTTAATACCGTTGCCGATGGTTACGACAACTCCGCGCTAAGGTTTTTCCCGGAAAGTGCGGCCAGGCTTCCCGCCTATCTCGGTCTGCAGGGTGATGAGCATGTTCTGGATGTCGCCACCGGCACCGGAGTAGGGGCCATGGCCCTTGCCGCCTCCTTACCTCATGGTCGGGTGACTGGCATCGACTTCTCTGAAAAGATGCTGACCCGAGCCGGCCGGAAAATCGCCGCGCGGGGGCTGGTCAACGTGGAACTGCATGAAATGGATATGCAGAGCATAGCATTCCCCGATCGCCATTTCGATGCGGCATCATGCTGTTTCGCCCTTTTCTTCATCGAAGACATGCAGGAACAGCTCCGCCATATCGCCTCAAAGGTCAGAGAGGGTGGCAAAGTGGCCATTACCTCTTTTTATGAAACTTCCTTTTCGCCACAGGTCGATGTGTTTTTTTCTTGCCTGGAGCGCTATGGTATCGAACCTCCCAGCATGACCTGGAAGCGGGTGGCGACCACTGAAAAATGCACCTCGCTCTTTGAAGGGGCTGGTCTGCAAAACGTTTCAGTTGACCGTCTTGACTCCGGCTATTTACTGAACAGCCCGGAAGAATGGTGGCAGATCGTCTGGAACGGCGGTTTCCGGGGGCTGGTCGAGCAACTGAGCGAAGATGACCTGACCAGGTTCAGAGAGGAACATCTGGCCGAGATTGGAGAGCTTGCGAACGGCGACGGGATCAGGATGGAAATGGGGATTATTTACTCAGTCGGTGTCGCCTGAAAGTGAAAAAATTCCAGGAATTTAGAGGCCCTTATACGCAAATACTGCATAACCCAACGGAATCATATCAATATTAGTCCAGACCATATTCCCTTTTAAAATCTTTCTTAAT
>DAOVJK010000044.1 GCA_030673265.1 Pseudomonadota bacterium
CCGGGTCAATTCCCAACGACTCCGGACCGGGCAAGTCCGTGATAATGACTGGCCCCATCTGGCCCGGGCCCACGGGATGCTTTCCGAAAGCCCCATTTATATCGACGACACCCCGTCCATTTCCATCCTTGAACTCCGGGCGAAGTCCAGACGCCTGAAGACCGAACATGACATCGGCATGATCGTGATCGACTATCTGCAGCTCATGCGAGGCCGCGGCTCCGCCGAACGACGAGAGCAGGAGATCAGCGAGATATCCAGATCGTTGAAGGCAATGGCCAAAGAATTACATATCCCGGTTATTGCCCTCTCCCAGCTTAACCGGAGCCTGGAAAACCGCCCCAACAAGCGGCCCCAGCTCTCTGATCTGCGTGAATCAGGCGCCATCGAGCAGGATGCCGACCTTATCTGTTTCATCTACCGTGACGAGGTCTACAACAAGGCGGAAGACAATCCCCACAAAGGCATCGCCGAGTTAATCATCGGCAAGCAACGTAACGGACCAACCGGTACAGTGCACTTGGCCTTTCTGGATTCAATCACCACTTTTGAAACCCTGACCCGGCACGATTACCCCGAAAACGCCTAACTAATGAGAAATAATCTCCATGTCTGATCATCAGAATATTAAATACGACTTTGCCGCCATCGAGGAAAAATGGCGCAATAAGTGGCTGACCGAGAAAACCTTCAAGGCTGAAGTGGCCTCCTCCTTGCCCAAATACTACCTGCTGGAGATGTTCCCCTATCCATCCGGCCGGATTCATATGGGCCACGTCCGCAATTACACGATCGGCGACGTTATAGCCCGCTATAAAAGGATGAAAGGCTTTAACGTCATTCACCCTATGGGTTGGGACGCCTTCGGTCTGCCGGCAGAAAATGCGGCGATCAAGCACAACACCCATCCCGCCAAATGGACTTTTGAAAACATCGACTATATGCGAGTCCAGCTCCAACGACTTGGTTTCAGTTACGACTGGGATCGGGAACTGGCGACCTGCGCCCCCGATTATTACCGTTGGGAGCAGCAGATTTTTATCGAGCTATACAACAAAGGTCTGGTCTACCAGAGAATCACGACCGTCAATTGGTGTGAAGATTGTCAGACCGTGCTGGCCAATGAGCAAGTCATCGACGGCCTCTGCTGGCGCTGCGATCAGCAGGTTAGGCTTCGCAAGATGAACGGCTGGTTTTTCAAGATCACCAACTATGCCGAAGAGCTGCTGGCCGAGTGCGACAACCTGACCGGCTGGCCGGCAAAGGTCCTGACCATGCAGCGCAACTGGATAGGCAAATCCACCGGCGTTGAAGTCGACTTCCCTCTGGAGAGAAGTGATCAAACCCTGTCGATCTTCACTACCCGCCCTGACACCATCTTCGGGGTGACTTTCATGTCGCTAGCCCCGGAACATCCTCTGGTTAAAAAGCTTACTGAAGGAACCGATAAGGAAGCCGAAGTCCGGGAATTCGTCGAAAGGACTGTCGCCCTTAAACAGAAGCAGGAACTTGACCACGAGCTGGACAAGGAAGGCGTCTTCACCGGCTGTTACTGCACCAATCCATTTAACGGCGACCGGGTGCCGATCTACGTGGCCAATTTCGTCCTGATGGAATACGGCACCGGTGCGGTCATGGCCGTACCCGCCCACGACCAGCGGGACTTCGAGTTCGCCCGTAAATACGGGATCCCGATCAAGGCCGTTATCCAGCCAACCGATGCCAGCCTTGATCCTGCCACTATGACCGAGGCCTACACCGAGCCGGGCATCCTCGCCAATTCCGGTGATTTTTCCGGAACCACCAGTAAAGACGCCCAAAAGGACATCATTGCCCATGCCGAAGCCAAAACCATCGGCCTAGGCAAGGTTAATTTCCGCCTCCATGACTGGGGCATCTCCCGCCAGCGTTTCTGGGGTTCGCCGATCCCGATGATCCACTGTGAAAAATGTGGCGCCCAGCCCGTACCGGTTGCCGACCTGCCGGTAGTGCTGCCCGCCGATGTGACCATCGCTCAGAGCGGTAAATCACCGCTCCACACCCTGGAAAGCTTCTATAAAGTGCCCTGCCCGGCTTGCGGCGGCCCAGCCCGGCGTGAAACCGACACCATGGATACCTTTGTCGAATCATCCTGGTACTTCGCCAGATACTGCTGCCCTGATTTCACTGACGGTCCACTCAAGAAAGAGGCGGTTGACCACTGGCTCCCGGTCGATCAATACATCGGCGGGGTCGAACATGCCATTCTCCATCTCCTCTATTCCCGCTTCTTCACCAAAGCCCTGCGCGACCTCGGTTATCTGACCGTTGACGAGCCCTTCAAGAACCTGTTAACCCAGGGCATGGTGATCAAGGATGGCGCCAAGATGTCCAAGTCCAAGGGCAATGTCGTTGATCCAAACGGCCTGATCGAACGTTACGGCGCCGACACGGTCCGACTGTTCAGCCTTTTTGCCGCCCCCCCGGAAAAAGACCTGGAATGGAATGATCAGGGCGTCGACGGTGCCTCCCGTTTTATCTTCCGGATCTACCGGTTCATCATGACCCATCTCGACTTGCTCACTACCGCCCCAAATAAAGTCAGCGATCAGAACCTGAATGACAGCAGCCAGGCCTTGCACCGGAAGACCCATCAAACCATTCGCAAGGTCAGCACTGACATCGAGGCCCGTTTCCATTTTAACACTGCTATCAGCGCCGTCATGGAACTTACCAACCTGTTGTTCTCTACCACCGCCCAAGAGGCCAAGACCAAAATTGATCCGGCCGTGGTCCGGGAAGCGGTTGAGGCTACCCTTACCCTGCTCTCCCCGATGACCCCGCATCTCTGTGAAGAACTCTGGCAGCTGACCGGTCATACAACAACCCTGAACGAAGTCGCTTGGCCGGTTTACGATGAAGAGGCCGCCACAGACGAAGAGATCACCGTGGTCCTGCAGGTTAACGGCAAGGTTAGAAGCCGCCTTCAAGTAACACCGAACACCGGTAAAGATGAGCTAGAGGAAAAGGCCATGCTTGATGCAAATGTCCTGAAATTCACCGAGGGCAAAACGATCAGAAAGGTCATCGTCGTCCCCAATAAACTGATAAACATCGTCGCCACGTGAAAGCAGCCGCCAAATCATTAATCCTGGTCTTGTTCGCTCTGCTTGTTATCTGTGGCTGCGGCTACCACAATCCTTACGCTAAAAACGTGGGCCAAGACAAACCTGCCGCCGTAATTTACATGACGGTCTGGACCAATCAGACCAATGAGCTGGGCCTGGAGAGCCTGATCTTCCAGAAAACCGCCGACTGGCTCCAGCAATCGCGCCATCTGCGAATTACCCGCGATAAGGACCAGGCCGACTACTTGCTGACCGGCTTGATCCTGTCGGTCGATTACCCGGCCACAGCCTTTTCCGTCACCGATGTTGCCACGACCTTGAAGGCCAAAGTCAAAACATCTTATCGACTCTCCGACCGGGCCACCGGTAAAACGATCTGGCATATTAACGATACGCTCCGCCAAACAGACTACGGTGCCGGCTCTGATGCAGTTCGCAGTCAGACCAGTAAAAGAAGCGCTCTGACCACAATCGCCGATGAACTGGCCGAGCAGATATATCTGAGGATTACCGCTACAATCACCAGCGGATCATGAAAATGGTCCCGCTTTAAGATCAGATTAATAATAGTTAACTTTTAACTATAAATTTTTCATAATGAGGAAAAACATGCCGTCTCGTAAAGAACTTGCCAACGCAATCAGGGCCTTGAGCATGGACGCAGTCCAGAAGGCCAACTCCGGCCATCCCGGTGCCCCGCTCGGCATGGCCGACATTGCCGAAGTCCTCTGGAACGATTTTCTTAAACATAATCCAGCCAATCCCAAGTGGTTCGACCGGGACCGTTTTGTGCTTTCCAACGGCCACGGCTCGATGCTGATCTATTCACTACTCCACCTGACCGGTTACGATCTCAGCATGGACGACCTCAGGAATTTCCGGCAGCTCCACTCCAAGACTCCCGGCCACCCGGAGTACGGCTACGCTCCCGGCGTTGAAACCACCACCGGCCCCCTTGGTCAAGGTGTTGCCAATGCCATCGGCATGGCGATCTCCGAGCGCACCCTGGCCGCCCAGTTTAACCGGCCTGGCCACGATATTGTCGATCATCACACCTACACATTTATGGGTGATGGCTGCATGATGGAAGGCATTTCCCACGAGGCCTGCTCTCTGGCCGGCACCCTCGGGCTCGGCAAGCTGACTGCCTTGTATGATGACAACAACATCTCCATCGACGGCGAGGTCGGCGGCTGGTTTACCGACAATACCCCGCAACGCTTCGCAGCTTACGGCTGGCACGTTGTCGAGAACGTTGACGGCCACGATCCGGAGGCAATCAAAAAAGCAATTGAAGAGGCCCGACAGGTAACCGACAAGCCCAGCCTGATCTGCTGCAAAACCATTATCGGCTACGGCTCCCCCAACAAGCAGGGCAAAGAAGATTGCCACGGCGCCCCGCTGGGTGAAGATGAGATCAAACTTACCCGTGCGGCCCTGGGCTGGGACCACGCCCCCTTCACGATCCCCGACGAGATCTACAAGGGCTGGAATGCCAAAGACAGGGGCGCCGATAACGAATCCGCCTGGAACGAGAAACTGGATGCATACCGCCAGGCCCATCCCGAACTGGCCGCCGAATTCACCAGAAGGATGAACGGCGAGTTACCGGCCAACTGGCAGGAAGATACCAACGCCTTCATCAACGCCACCAACGACAAGGCTGAAAAGGTCGCCACCCGCAAGGCCTCCCAGAACAGCCTCAATGGCTACGGGCCGCTCTTGCCAGAGCTGATCGGCGGTTCCGCCGACCTGGCCGGTTCCAACCTCACCATCTGGAGCGGCAGCAAGGGCATTCAAGACGATGCCGCCGGTAATTATATCTACTTCGGGGTCCGGGAATTTGCGATGTGCGCCATCGCCAACGGCATCGCCCTGCACGGCGGCTTTATTCCCTACACCTCGACCTTCCTGATCTTCTCCGAGTACGCCCGCAATGCTCTGCGGATGGCGGCCCTGATGAAGCTGCGCTCCATTTACGTCTTCACCCACGACTCCATCGGTCTTGGCGAGGACGGCCCGACCCATCAGCCGGTTGAACAGGCCGCCACCCTGCGGATGATCCCCAACATGAGCCTCTGGCGCACCTGCGACGCGGTCGAAACCGCCGTGGCCTGGAAGTACGCCATCGAAAACCAGACTGGCCCTACTTCTCTACTCCTCTCCCGGCAAGGCCTGCCCCATATGGAGCGCAACAGCGACCAGCTGGCCAATATTGCCAAGGGCGGCTACATCCTCAACGACTGCGGCTGTAATAAGCCCGATGCCATCATCATAGCCACCGGCTCAGAGGTCGAACTGGCAGTCAATGCGGCCAAGGTTCTGTCCGACAAAGGCAAGAAAATCAGGGTGGTCTCCATGCCGTCCGTCGACGCCTTCGAGGCCCAGGACGAAGCATACCGTCAGTCAGTCCTGCCGGACGCCATCACCGCCCGAGTGGTTGTCGAAGCCGGAGTAACCGGAGGCTGGTACAAATATGCCGGCAGCAATGGCAAGGTCATCGGTCTGGATCGTTTCGGCGAATCAGCCCCGGCCGGCGAACTCTTCAAGATGTTCGGTTTCACGGTCGACAATATCGTCGCCACCGTTGAGGACGTAATCTCTTAACCGTTTTCGCGCTCACCAAACAAGCATTCAGGAAGCCAGGGCCTACTCCCTGGCTTCCTTTATTTTAAGGCCATTTCTCTTATGCAGATCGGTAATGTCAAACTGGACAATCCCTTCATCCTCGCCCCGCTGGCCGGCTACTCCGACTTACCGTTCCGCCTGCTCTGCCGGGAATATGGCGCCTCTCTCTGCTATTCGGAGATGATCAGCTGCCACGGCCTCACCTACCAGCAAAAAAACACCCTGGATATGCTGCAGACCATCGCCGAGGAACGGCCGGTCAACATCCAGCTCTTCGGCAGCGACCCGGAAACAATGGGCCAGGCGGCTGCTATCCTGACTGATTACCCCATCGATCTGATCGATATTAACATGGGTTGCCCGGTCAAAAAAGTTATCAAGAAAGGCGCCGGGGCCTTTATGATGAAACAGCCGGAGCTGGCCGAGAAAGTAATCAAGCAGGTCTGCGCCAATACCAAGCTGCCAGTGACCGTCAAGATCAGGACCGGCTGGAGCCACGACAAGATAACCGCCCCTGAATTTGCCAAAATGATCGAACAGGCCGGAGCCGCTGCAGTGGCAGTACATGGCCGGACCTGGACCGACGGCTTCGGCGGCACCGTCGACCGCTCAGTGATTGCTGCAGTAAAAAAAGCGGTGTCTATCCCGGTGATCGGCAACGGTGATATCCTCCGTTACCAGGACGGTCTGGCAATGATGGAGGAAACGGGCTGCGATGCGGTGATGATCGGCCGGGGCGCTCTCGGTAATCCTTTTGTCTTCAGGCCGGAGAGCCGACCGGCCAACGTCGCCGGCATTATCCCGGCCTTGCACCGCCATCTGGAACTGATCGAAAAATACTGCTCGCCCCAGCGAGTCCTGGCCCGAACCAAGAACCAGGCCGGCCGCTACTTCAAAGGTCTGCCCGGCAGCTCGAAAATCAGACAACTGATCTACAGCGGCAAAACCTTTCAAGAATTAAAAGATCTGCTTACTTCCTGCCGCTAGACCTTTCCCTCCCCGCCACATATGATTATAGTGCTTAATAAGTAAATACAGAAAATAATTCACGGCCGCTGTAGCCAGAAATCTACCAAAATTTTCACAAAAAAATTACATGACCAATAAAAAAATCAAAATAATTCAATGGACCGCCCTACTGAGCTGCGGTTTCATTGCCACCCAGATAGCAACCATCCTCTTTAAGGGCGAAGCCTTCTGCCTGAACCAGGGCTGCAAGATCGTCGAAAACCTATCCATAGTCCCGCCTATCTACATTAACCTGGCCGGGTTCCTCTTTTTCCTTGCCGTTTTTGCGACGAGCCGCTGCTCCCAAGACCGGCCCCAGCCCTTCTTTGACTGGCTCCGCCCGTTATTATTGACCGGGCTGGCAATCGAGGGGGTGCTGATCAGCTATCAACTATTCGTGGCCCAGACCGTTTGTTACTACTGTCTGGTCATCTTTGGCCTCATCGTCCTGCTTAATATCATCTACGGCCGCAAACAACTGCTGCTGGGCGGTCCGGTTCTCCTGGCAGTATTCATCACCTTCAGTTCGCTTAATTTCGGTTCCTCGCAGATCCTGCTCCAGGCCCAAAATCTTGAGTCCGGCACTTTCGCAGTAAAAGGTCAGGTAGCCCCGAGCAGCCAACAGTACCTATTTTTCTCCTCGGACTGTCCCCACTGCCGGAATGTGCTAGACCTCATTGAAAGCGATAACAACTGCGAATTTAATTTCAACCCGATTGACAGAATCGAGTCCCTTGAGATGTCGGGCCTCAATTACTCCACGGCCTACAACCCTTCGTTAAACCGATTACTGCTCTCTCTACTCGATATTAAAACCATCCCCGTCCTGCTGACCAGAAATCAGGACAGCCTTACTCTTATCAAGGGAGAGGGAGCAATTGTTGATTTTATAAATGAATCTTGTTTCGAAGCGCCAATCGATCCCTATAGCGGATCGTCCAGTAATAACGACGCCATAGGAATCAGTTCTAATACCGCTCCAGAAGGAGAATGTGAAATAGAAGTTGAATGCCCGGAGCCTGTGGAAGAATCAACCTCCAGCGCATATTAGAGAGGCCCACGCCATGCTTGAAAACATCATTCTCTGGCTGATTATTACCATTGCCGCAATCTTCTGCGGCCGCACCATTTACCGCACCCTTACCGGAAAATCGAAAGGTTGCGGCAGCTGCAGCTGTGACTGCAGCGAAACGCCGACCTCATCCCCTCCCCTCCAACAGTCATTTCCCGACCTGACCGGGAAGAAAGACAAATCGGATAATTAACGATCTTTTCAAGGGATAAACGGGACGTTATTGACTTAACAGATCACGACAACAACCAGGGACATCTTTGATTTAAATGGTTCTTCTTAATGCAGAGAAGAGCTACTCAGGTTAAGAAAATCTCCATAACAAGTTTCTTGCCTGCCATTCATCCCGAATGGAGAATATTCTTAATTCTAAATATTTCTATTGTTCAATATTATGCAATCTCCATTAAAGATCATCCTGCAACAATTAATCCAACTAATAAAACACGAAACTTCAATGGGTAAGCCAGTCAGACCATTTCCTATAATTTTGGCATTGTCCTTGCAATAACAATTTCTTTAAAATCTTAATCACGCTACGGTCTCAGCCAATGCCGCACTAGGTTCTGGAGCAAAGCCACTTCAATCGTTAAACAATTTTTCTATTCAGTAAAAAAGGCGTTTATAAAGTGCAAACATTCAAATTGCAGCATTTATTTTTATTTCGGTCGGGACCGTTTATGCCGAAGAAAAAATCGAATCTAGCCAAAATGCGTAAAACAAGGCAGCTGGCCTCAATGGCAGCCTGTTTGTACAGGAGCTGAAAATGGCAGTTTCTTTTCCTAAATAAAAAAGCTATAACCACTTTTCAATCCATCACTCTACTCTGGAGAGCCTTTGCCATGCCCCTGCCTGATCAAAAATCCAATGCAAACTGGACTATTCTTTTTCTATGTTGGCTCGTAGCCAGCGTTTCAACCATGGGCAGTGTATTTTTCAGTTCGGTAATGGAGTTTGCGCCCTGCATTTTGTGTTGGTATCAGAGAATATGTCTGTTCCCTTTAGTTATAATTTTAGCAGCAGGCCTTTTCCCCTTTGATAAAAGTGTTGTGAAATACGCACTCCCTTTAGCGATAGCAGGCTGGCTGACAGCATTTTATCACACCTTACTTTATGCCGAAATTATCCCGGAGAGCATTCAACCTTGCACCCAGGGTGTTTCATGTACGGAGGAATACATAGATCTGTTTGGCTTTATAACAATTCCAATGCTTTCCTTACTTTCATTTTCAATAATAATAGCTCTTTTAATTGTCTTGCAGAGGAGGATGTCTAAATGAAATATATAGTGGTCGGGTTTTCATGTCTTGTCTTGTTCTTTGTCTTTGTGTTCGCCAGTTCCTACTACAAAGGACAACAGGTTGAAAAGTATGGCTTTATGGCCAAAGAAAATGCTGCGACGTTTGTGAGGGACCATTCCCAGACACTTGGCAGCGATGATGCGAAAGTCTATCTGGTTGAGTTCATGGATCCGGCTTGCGAAACCTGTGCCGCTTTTTCTCCATTCGTTAAGCAGATTATGGCAGCCAATCCCGGCAAAATCAAACTTGTGCTGCGCTATGCGCCCTTTCATGATGGCGCCGATTATTTTGTCAAGATTCTTGAAGCCGCTAAACAACAAGGCAAATACTGGGAGACATTAGATGTTATGTATAAGTCGCAACCTTACTGGGCCAGTCACCACGATCCACAACCCCAAAGAATATGGCAATTTCTGCCAAGGGCGGGACTCGATATAGCGAAAATCAGAAAAGACATGACTGACCCGGCAATTGTAGAACTCATTGAACAGGATCTTGCCGATGCCAGGACTCTTAATGTGCGAAAGACCCCAGGGTTCTTTGCCAATGGCAAGCCTCTGCAGACCTTTGGCTATCAGCAATTACAACAATTGATCCAATCTGAAATAAGGGTAAACTACCCCAATTAATCAATTATACCCGTATGGGTTAATTCTGAAAGAAGGCGCAGCTCATTATGAAAAAAATATCACTATTAATCCTGGCGGTTTGTTTACCCTTATTCATAGCAGCCTGTGGACAAGGGCCCAAGGTGGCTACAGTTGGAGAGTCGGCCCCGGACTTTAGCCTTGTCGACAGAAAAGGCAAAATCTGGACTCTCTCCGAACTTAAGGGTCAGGTGGTCTTTGTTAATTTCTGGGCAACCTGGTGTCCCCCCTGCCGCGAGGAGATGCCCTCAATGCAAAGGCTTTACACAATGCTGCCGAAAGATAAATTTAAAATGCTGGCGATACTCACTCAAGACAACCCGGCGGTGGCAGATGATTTTGCATCAAAATTAGGCATAACCATGCCAATTCTCGATGACCAGGACAATCAGATCGGTCCTGCATACGGACTAACCGGAGTACCAGAGACTTTTATAGTTGATAAACAGGGGGTGCTCCGGGAAAAATTCATTGGCGGTGCCCAATGGGACTCTCCCAGCTTCAGGCAATTGATGATGAAGTACATTAACCAGTGATGACTGTATAGACGAATTGTTGCCTGGGGTTAAATTATAGCGATTTATACCATTTACAAACATCTATTCATTTCTGATATCAGCCGGCAGACAGAATTCAGGAGGCCGAACAGCCTACTTTTTCGCCTTTCTGTACAGATTTTTTCATAGAGACTCGTTCATTCTATAAAAAGAGACCTGCGATGGAAATATGGGTAGATCCGGATTCATGCCCTGTGGTGATCAAAAACATCTTATTTAAGGCAACAAAACGTACCGGGTGGATCTAACCTTTGTCGCTAATCACGGCAATCTTATGCAAATAATCTGGGCAAATTACTAAGCAAATATGTAAGAAATGCATCATGCTCAAACATCAGATTTCAGCATAATACCCATATCAACTTCGAGGCACAGGAAACAATGAGTACCGAAAATGCATTACACACCCGTAGCGAATCCAAATGCGAACTATGTGGTTCCACCGAGAGCTTGGCAGGGTATGAAGTACCACCAGGTTCAGATGGTAGCGCTGATGAGTGCGTACTTCTCTGTGAAACTTGTTGCCAACAAATTAAAAACCCTGACCAGGTTGATATTCACCATTGGCGTTGCATTAACGATAGCATGTGGAGCCAAATACCGGCTGTGCAGGTGGTGGTCTGGCGGATGCTTAAGCGTTTAAGCTCTGAAGGTTGGCCGCAGGACTTACTCGACATGCTCCACTTGGATGAAACTACCCAGGCCTGGGCGCAGTCAACGGATGAAGGGCAAAGCGGTGCAGATCAGGTCAAACATATCGACAGTAACGGTACAATGCTTGAGGCCGGCAATACGGTAACTCTAATCAAAGACTTAAATGTAAAGGGAGCTGGTTTTACGGCTAAGCGGGGTACGGTTGTGCGCGGAATAACGCTGGGTGCAGATAACCCCGAGCATATTGAGGGCCGGGTAAATGGCCAGCAGATTGTAATTCTAACCAAGTTTGTTAAGAAATCTAATTAAGCAAAATTACGCCAAATAACATACTTGGTATTTTCTATTACCCGTGGTTACTGCAATAACTTCCTGTCATTCCTCTTATTTGCCAAATAGGCACGAGAGCTCCTGCCCAGACCTGCACTTGGCTCAAAAATAGGACAACCCCGTGCCGAATCATCAAAAAACGAGATGAAGTGCCGGTTTATCTAAAAGCGAACCGAGCTCAGGTCGCGAAACCATTATTCAAAAGAGTCTCACGACCTTGCTGGCATAAAACTTTACGCACAGAACTTCTTATCCTCCTCCAGGATATGTTTCTGGAGCCAGCTCATCAGGATCCGCATCACATCACTATTTCTCAACAACCCGCCCGCCCGCTCCTCCTGAAGCTTAGCCACCAGATTTTTGCTAAAAAACTCATGTTGATAATGATGTTTTTTCAAATCTATATAATTAATTTTTCCCATGTAATCTTCTTCAAAAGCAAAATGAAAATTGGCATACTCGATCATTTCATGAAGAATCCTGTTGGTGGTCTCAGCCGAAATATCCTTATCCATGATAGAGTCATGGAGCTCGTTGATTATCTCAATCCAGCGCCGGTGCTGCTCGTCTATCTCCACAACCCCAACACTGAAAGAATCATCCCACTCTATTTTCGGCATTTATAACGCCCCTCTTTAAATAATGTTTGAAAAATACAGCTTTAAATATATATGTTACAGGACATTGTTTCACTATTTAAACAAAACATGTCGCGCTAAAACTAATCCAGTTCAGATTCTCGCCATAAAAACGGCCATTGAATCATTATTGTTAATGAAGGGGAGATTTGGGGGGGAAAGATTCTTCTGCCGATAATGGCTTTAACATTGGCGCTTACTCTTACGGCCTGCGTAGGCTCGGGGCAACAGGTCAATCAGCAGCTGTCTACCTCCGACAGGGCTCTTATGATGATCGGCCTGGCTGGCACCCGAATAGACAAAGAGCAATACTCGGACCTTTATGAGGCTCTTCTGGAGTCAGATTATAGCAGATCAGCTAATCTTATGAGACCTTCAACGCCAAGCACCCAACAAAGATCGAGCGGTAGCATCACTATCGTCGGGATAAAAACAATTCGCGAGGCCCAGACAGGCCCCCTTGATGATCTGCTTCATTACACAGGGTTGACCCGTGCGGGCCCCCGAAAAGGGCGACACCGGGCCCCAGGCAGAGTTGAGAGCATAGCCTGTGAGGCAGGTGATGCTGAGATCTTCAGCATGGTCCTTACGCCTCACTAACGCCGGGCCATTACGACCATCTCCATCTTGAAGTAACGAACGAGGTGTCTGGATTCATACGTTAGGGTCTGGGGCTGGCATGATCGATAAAAAACACCCAGATGCAAATTAAAAGATGCACCAATCGGAGGTACTACCATAAAACCATCCTTCACCCGAGAGCAGCTCAGGCCCTATCTGCCGGCTTTTTTCTTCGGCGGCGGCTTCATCTTCGATGTCCTGACCCTGGGCCGGATCGACAATATTATGAATATGGTCAGCCACGGCCTGTTCCTGATTCTGACCATGGTGACTCTGATCATCCAGATTCTTGAGATTAAGCCGAAAGAGAGCGCAAAAAAGATTGTAAACCTTTTCTTCAATCACCAGAATGATATCGTTCATTTCATGCTGGGCGCCCTGCTTAATGCCTTTGTTATTTTCTATTTCAAGAGCGGTTCGCTAGTCAATACCTCCCTGCTGATCGCAGTCCTCTTCATCCTGCTGCTGATAAACGAGATCGAATTCTTCAAACGGAAAGGGCCGGCCCTTAAAGTAGTCATGTTCACCATCAGTCTCTCAAGCTTTTTCATCTACCTGCTGCCGGTCCTAATCGGCAAAACCGGCGGCGGCATTTTTCTGGCCAGCCAGATCTGCACAGCGATGATCATCCTGGCCCTGTGGCAGGTCCTGCTGAGATTCGATCTGCCGCTGGCGAAGATCAAAGCAAAGCTGCTGGTGCCTGCATCAGCGGTTATCCTGATCTTCACCATCCTTTACGCCGCCCGAATCATCCCCCCTGTACCGCTGAGTCTTAAACAGATCGGCATCTATCACAATATCGAGAAAACCCCTAAAGGATTCGTACTGTCACAACTGACACCTCCCTGGAAAGTATGGTCCCGGGGTGATCAAAATTTCGAGGCCAGAGAGGGTGATCGAATCTATCTTTTCAGCCGGATCTTTGCCCCTGGCGGATTTAGAGACAAGCTTTACTTCCATTTCCAGATCAAAGACCGCAGTGGCCGCTGGCAGACCACCGACAAAATAGCGCTGATCATAATCGGTGGCCGGGACGAAGGCTTTCGGGGCTATGCCTATAAAAAGAACTACCGGGAAGGTAACTGGCGGGCTCTGGTGGAAACCACCGAAGGCCTTGAGATTGGCCGCATCAACTTTAAGGTATCCAGCTCCTCTGACAGATCACCAAGAACCTTTTACAACGAAGTTCATTGAGAAATCTCAGGAGGCAGGGATAGTGACGCTGAGCACAGATCTGTATTTCGAAACTGACAAGAAAGGAGCTAAAAAAAGGCAGGCTGGAGACATAATACGGTTGGGGCTTAGCAAACAAGCTCAAGGAAGCTTCAGCTTTCTAAGCCCCTCCGGTTGAGGAGTAAATCAAATAAGCAACCGGCCCAGACGGCAAAACACGAAACACATCTGCCGAGCTGGCCAGCCGCACTTATCTGGATTATGGCCACTAGCTGTTTGCTGGCTATTATGCGCTATCCCCCCTTACTTACCGGGGACTCGGCCCAGTACTAAACCTGATGAACACAAGTTATTGATAAAACTTACCGGCATTTAAGTCGTCGCCCTATTCAGCGGTAAACTTGGCCCCTTTAGGCAGCCGTGTTCCGACAGGCCTGGTCCGACCCGTGGTCTGCTTGGCTCGGTCATGTTTAGGCCGTCTCGTGGCCTGCTTGGCTCGGTCAGGTCTAGGCTGACTCGTGACCTGCTTGGCTCGGTCAGGTCTAGGCTGACTCGTGGCCTGCTTGGCTCGATCAACCTCAATGGAAACTGTTTTGCCATTGATTTTGGCATTCTGAAAAGCTTCAAGTATC
>DAOVJK010000142.1 GCA_030673265.1 Pseudomonadota bacterium
AAGATAGACGGCAGGTTTAAAAGGGATAAGAACACAAGATAGAACTGTACAAGAGGTATAACCCTTAGAAGGCCTCCCCTTGTCAAGGGCGAAAAAATACGTTAACGAAAAAACACCCTTCCTTTCGCTCTAGCGTTGAGTAGCCAGACGTTTACGACCAATTCCAGCTTGGGTTCCACTTGCAAAAGCCAACGGCGGGCTTGAGCCCTTTTCGAACGAATTAGGACATGAATACTATCCTTTTTTAGTCGACTTCAATTTGTTCATCGAACAATAATCCTATTATTTAAAAAGGTTCTTTAATAGTTTATTGACCTCTTTCTCCAGAACCTTGGTCGCCTCTTTTTTGATCAGTGGTGAGGTGTCGAGTTTGATGTCTGGTTTGTCGACATTGCCCTTGATGGTTACGCCGATGGGATTGTTGTTGGCCAGAACATCGAGTTTGGCGTTGATCTGTTTGGTCTTGGAGTTGAGGGTCGTCTTCTTGCCGATGATCGACGACTTGCGGGAACGCAGATCAAGGTCGGAGGTGATCAGCTCCTGTTCGATCCGGCTGTGCAGGGTGCCGGTAAACCGTTCTTTGTAGAGGTCGGTTCTGGCCAGGCTCAGGAGAAGATCGAACATGACATTGCGGGTGAATTTGCCGTCAGTGAGCGTGGCGTCAAAGACCCCCTTTTTGGCTTTAAGGTTATAGTCAAGGGTGCCGTCAAGCGCAGAAGCCAGGACCTCCGGGTAGACCAGCATCTTCAAGGTCTCAAGGCTCTGGATTTGTTTGAGGTCGACATGGAGATCGTCATCATGGACTGTTACATCAAGACGGCCGCCTAAGGTATCGGCGTGGGCCGTTAGCGTGAGGCCCTGGCCTTTTTCAAGCTCGCCGTTGATGGTCATGGCGCCTTTGAGATGGCGCCCGGCCACAAAAAATAACCGGTCCAGATCCGGGAGGTCAGCCAGGTAATCGCTGGTCAGCACTGCCTGGTCAAGATCGTACCGCGCCCGTTTCACCTTGAGGGTTAACATGGTTGAATCGAGGGTGGCGACGGTGTCGATAAAATGCCCAGCCAGTGTGGTCTGGGTCTTGGCGCTGAACATTGTTTTGGGCATTTCGCCAAGCTCGAACTCGGCGGCGATCACCTTGGAGTCAAGTAGACCCCGACTGATCTCGGAGGTGATGGTTCCAGCCAGTTCACCGGCCTTGGCATTGCCGATATTGACATCGATATTCATGATCCCATCGCCATAATGCGGTTTTGCAACCATCAACAGGGCGCTGGCCAGCTTAAGATTCTTGATTTTGGCCTCTACAGTCACGGGCTTTAAATCGGTGAGCCCGGCCCGGAAGGTGGTGGCGCTGCCGGCCAGATCACTGGTGCCTTCAACCCGCAAGAGCTTCTGGTCGCCTTTGGCCGTGCCGCTCAGTTTCACGGCGCCACGTAACGGTGTGCCGGTAAAAGGCTGCAGCAATCCGAGTTTGGCGATATCGATCCGGTACTTCAGATCCATCCCCATGGTCTTGGGAATAAAGCTGCCCTCCGAGCCGATCTTGGCCAGGGCCGAATCGAACTGCAGCAGATAACCGACCTCCCGGCCTTTCAGGGTGGCATCAAGTCCGCAGGTAAACGCGGTCTCCGGCAGGACAATATCGTACTCCTTCTTGAAGATGGCGCGGTCCAAGGCACCGTTGCTGATTTTGACCTCGGCCTTGCCTTTGAGCTGGTCCGGGTCAAGGTCGGTGAGGGTCAGGTCGAGATCGAGGCGCCCCCTGGCAAAGGTGGGCTGCCCCCCCAGGTAGAGGAGTTTGGCAAGCTCTGCATTATTCATCCTGACCAGCACCTGGCTGGGCGTAAGATCGACAAGCGTCACATCATAACTGGTCTGGCTGGCGGCAAGATCGGAAACGCCGGTAATGGCCATTTCCCGCCGGTCGCCTTTGACCGTGCCCGAGATCTTGACCGGACCCCGCAACGGGGCGTTGGTCAGCGGTTTGAACAGGGCGAGCTCTTTGGCGTCGAGCCGGTAACTCAGGTCTGTCTCCAACGATTCGGGGGCAAGCCTGCCTTCCGAAACAAAAGAGGCCAGATTTGATTCGAGGCTAACCGTATAGTTGATCGCCGAACCGGCCAGATGGCTGGTGGCCTTGATGGCATAGGTTGTCTGAGGCAAGGTCAGGTCGAATTCCTTTTTCATCAGCGCCGTATCGACCTTGCCCTGGGTGACGGCAAGAACGACCTCGCCGGCCAAGGCCTTTGGGGTGAGGTTGTTGAGGTCTATCTCCAACGACAGATCGGCCGTGCTGAATGGTTTTTTGCCGACCAGTTCCAAAAGTTGCGCTGCCTTGGCACCGGTAACGGTGGCCTTGATGGCGGCGGGACTGAAATCAGTCAGGGTCACCAGGTAAGAGGTCCGGCTGGCCGCGATATCGCTGGCACCGTTGATGAGCAGGTTGTTAAGCTTGCCGGTGACTGTTCCCTCCGTCCGGAACTTGCCGTAGAGAGGGGTCTTGGTCAGTGGTTGCAGACCGGCCAGCTCATCGCACCGCACCCGATAATCCGCCGTGAGGCTCCGGCCGAACAACTCAAACTTCCCTTCGGCGGCGATGCGGTTTCCCGGGCTCAGTAAAAGCGTTAAAGCAAATCTGCCGGGCCGCAATTCAAATTTTTCCAGGCTGGATTGCAAGGCGGTTGCCTGGTTGATCTTTTTGACAATCACCGGCGAGATGAGGCTATTGCCCAGAGAAGTAAAGAGCAGCGTATAAACCGCGGCAAACAGAAAAAAAACGATCCCGACGGCGACACCTAACCATTTCATATGTTTATCCTTTTTCCTTATCTGATATTACCGGTAAACCGCCCGGTACCAGCGAATGGGAGTAGTTTGAGCTTGATGGCGCCGCGAAAATTTCGATCTACGGCGTCACACCCCAAGGGCATTTCCTTCGGGGCGTAGCGTATTTTTGTTCGGTCAGCATACCATATGTATGGCCTTACTCTCAAAAACACGATACTTCTCGGACTCTTACTCCGCTCGCTTATCTGTTTATAGAACTTTTCGCTTAGCATCCTGCTATATTTTTTGAGAGTGGCTCGAAAATATTTTTGAGTGTCCCCAATGACACCAGGGAATTCAGACGGGGTAATTGGTCCGTTTGCAGGCGCTGGGCTCCTTTTCTTTCTCGCCGTAGACCTGGCGACTCTTAGCGATGCAGATATTGAGTAGAAGCAATAAAGCAACAACATCCCCAACTTGCCACCCATAACAGTCAGAACCGACAAGATCTCGAGCATCCCGAGGCGAGCAGCATCGTGCTTAAGGGAAGAGCGGGGCTATTTTAGAGATCTTGTTAAGTCGGCATTACCGGTTCAGCGCAAGCCATTGCGGAAGAATGAATGAAAGAGAGCGGGGGCCCAGGCGTGTTTCAAACAGGATTTCCGCAGAGTCTTTTAGTGCGGTTCTGGTAATATCTAGTTTGGCTAGTGATGCCGGTGAACAGGCAGCAGTTGTTTGATTCGTGTCGTTGCGCCATCCAGGAGTGGTGTTGGTTACGTTGTGCCGGAGGGTTGAGAAGTATGCCGTTCTCTCCGGGTCGTCCCCTTCAAAAGTCAGGTGAATTCGTTTGTCACGAAGACAGATCTTGCTGAGCCATTCGGAGCAGCAGTCGACAGCCCTTGCTTCAGGCAGTGCCACCATCCTCCAGTCGATTCCGTCCGAACTGTGAAAAAGCGTCGGGTAGGTTCCCTCGATCATCCACTGCGTCACCATAAAAACCGATGTTTCACTCTCCTTGAAAATCAGTTCCGGGCGGCCTTCCATAAATTCACCGCTTGCCCATGTTCCCTTCGCATCCAGAATAACGGGCAGAAAAGAGTTGGAATTACAGAGGTAATCGGGAGCGCCCAGCAGCAGTAATACTTTATCGTTGTTTATGCTGTAGAGGTCATAGAGAGTGATTGCCGCTTTTGCCGAACATGGCCAGCCAGTCTCTTTTGCCTGGTTAATGATCTTTTTAATTATGCGCTCGGGTAATTTGTAGTGTTGGTCTGTAGGTTGTGCAGATGCTGCCTTGCAGGTCAATACAGTTATCAGCAGCAGTAAAAAGGCTTTAAGTAAAACCTGTTGTTTGGATTTAATGAAGTGCATATACCCTGATCCTTGTTATGTGGTAAAAGAAAACATGATTATATCATGAATGGGGGCTTTTCATATAATGAAGTGCGGGGAGTCGCAGGTTGTCTGTGATATTACCGGCAAGCCTCCAGGGACAAGCAATCGAATGAGAGTAGTCTAAGTTTGGCTGATTGGTTCTTTGTTTGCTGAACCGGGCATCCATAGTGGTCTGTTTTTATTCGCCATAAACAGTCTTATGTCAATCCTGATCCAGAGAAAGAATGTCAAGATGTCAAGCCTGACCCCCAAAAGACCCCCAAAATTTGCAAATAACGGGGATACCGTTTGAGACCCATTTTTAAATGGAGCTAACCTGTATGGACTGGATTCAAGCTTTAGGTTTTTTAGCAGCACTCCTGATGTTTTCCACGTTTTACATGAAAAACATGATTCCGCTCAGGATTATCGGCATGATAAGTAATGTAACGTTTATACTTTATGCGGGCATTACCCAGGTCTGGCCCTTGCTTGTCCTGCATATCCTCCTGTTGCCGATGAATTTCGTCCGTCTGATTCAGATGGTCAGGTTGATTGAACAGGTTCGACTTGCTTCTGATGGTGATATCTCGTTTGATTTCATGATTCCGTACATGTCAAAAGAGAAATTCTTGCAAGATGAGTTCGTATTTCATCGGGATGATGCGGCTGACAAGATTTATCTTCTCAGGTCAGGAACCCTCACTGTAGACGAGCTGGATGTTGCCATCAAGTCTGGTGAAATCTTTGGTGAAATGGGGGTTTTTTCATCAGAACAAAAAAGATTGTTTTCCCTGCGATGTGATTCCGATGTGGAGCTGCTTTCTATGACCGATTACAGGATTAAGCAGCTGTATTACCAGAACCCCAAGTTTGGTTTTTACCTCATGCAGCTTTTATTAAAACGTTTTGAGAAAAATGGTGGCAATAGATCGAAACAAGAAGAAGTTGTGGTGGGCTAACTACCTGAAAATATAAAGATTAATTGCTGCGAACAGGACTTTGGGGGCTAAGTTGATGATTTTAAGAGCAAAAAAGCAACTATAGATCCGAACTTGAAATATATAATGCTGATTTTGATTGTAAAAAAGAGGAGATAGGGGCCAAAAACGCCTACCGTGTGAATATAGTTTGTAGGATGCAAAGTAGGCAGATTGGCCTGCCGACCCCAGAGGACAGACTAGTCTTTTGCCATGTCCAGGTCGTTGTCGATATTGTTGGTTATGGCCACCGGCTTCACGGAGAACAGGTTGCCTTTTAGACAGCACCATTCACTATCATTATGGAGGAGGGGAGAAACATGCGGGCTAGTGGTGGGCAGGGTTTTAGAAAAACCAGATAAAAAGGATTATGGCGCCGACGGCAAGGCCAAGCAGCCTGCCGATGAGCCTGGCGGCTCGCTCGTCCTTTGGGTCTCGGGGCCAGGTTTGAGAGGCGCGGCCTTTGACAGGAGGCGCCGGTAGGGCAAGGGCGGCACCAATGTCCTTCCGCAGCCAGTCGCCAAGCTCATCCCGGATGATCAGCGTCTGTTGCCCGGCTTCTTCCCAGTTGATCCTTTTGCTGACAAGCTTTGCAAGGTCAGGCAGCAGCTTGTTGAGAGTCTGCTTGAGCTGGGTCACCTGCTCGTCGCTCAGGTCGTTGATTTCCACGCCGGCCAGGAGCAGAGTTTCCGCCCCTTCCCGTACCGCTCCGTTGGGGAGGTGCTGTTGCACCTGATGGTTGACGGAGATGAAGTTGTTGCCCTGGCCCAGGGCCGCCCGCTGAAAATAAGCCTCCACATCGGTAGAAAGAAGAGTGGGGTCAGGCGGAATGATGAAGCGATGGCCAAACGGACCGCCTCTGGGGGTTTCGGCTAAAAGATACGGGGCGCCCATCAACTCCCCCATGCCGGCAGAACAGGCTCTCCGGGCAAGCCGGAAAGCGCAAAGGAGATGGTCCTGTTGGCAGAATCCTTGCTGTCCAGTTTTAAACGCAGACCGCGCAGACTCCCGACAGTGCCTTCCCAGTTTACTTCACCGGCATGCGAACCTGTCCACCAGGAAGAGCAGGTGATTTTTGCATAAACTTTGACAATGTCAGACAATTTTGCCCTGAACCTGGTACTGCCGCTCTGCGAAGAAACGCCGTCCTTGGGCGGGCTGAAATCTGTTTTTTCAATAATGGTCTTGCCGTTGAAGGTGACGAAAAGATCGCTGTTCCGGCAGCTCCCACCCCAGTTGATGTTGTCGAGGACGAGTTTGAGCTGCAGGGGGTTGGAAAGTCGGTTCAGATTCTGCTGATAGCGGCTAACAAAACGCTCCATTTTTTTCAGCGGGGCATATTTCAAATACTGGGTTATGTGCTCCTGGTCTTTGTATCTCACCACCTGGGAATAGAGCTCCTTGTCTTCGCCAATATCCAGCAGGTCATGCAGGCTTTGCAGCTGTTTCAGCTGCTGAGCGCCAAGCTGCTCGACCAGCTGTTGATTGTCCAGAGCATGCTGGAGAATATTCCGGGCCTGACCCCAAAGTTTCTTCCTGGATTTTGCATTGATGCGGTTTTTGAATTCGGTCATTGCTCTTTTCTGGAAATCAACCGCGAGCTTGGCTGTTTCGTCCCTGGCCACGGCCTGGCTCAGCATCCGGTCCAGAAATTTAACGGCCAGGACAATATCGCCCTCGCGCATGGCCTCGAAATATTGGTCACGGTTGATCAGCCATTTTGCTTTACCTTTGTCCTTGGCGTGTTTGATTTTTTCAGTGGCAATCCGCGCCAGGATATTTTTTTGCTGACCATAGAGGTCTGCAGTCACTGCATCTGTGAAGGGTAGCGTGCGCAGCTGCTGGTAGAGGTTTTCCAACTCTTCTTCGTTTTGGGCGCCTCTAAGCAGGGCCGCTTCAAAAGCGGTGGCAATGTTGGTGATGTGGCTCTGGTTTTCAAGATATTTCTTTGCTTGCACCGCTTCCGTGACAATGCTGTTGGCCAGATCGTTGTAAATGCCGTTTTCGCCGAAAAAATGTAGATATTTTCTGGCAAGTTCAACCCGGAGCAGTTCATCGGTCGTCTCCTCCACCGGTCGCCAGTACATCTCCTCGCGGCGGTCACGGAACGAACGGAGGGTTGCAATGGCCTCATCACTTTCCATGACCAGGAGCCGGGAAATGATGTGGCGGTAAAATGGCGCCCGGTAGTATGCAGCCAGCCATTCTTCGTCGTCTTTCAGGTTCTGCAGTGTGGCCTGGGGGTCGCTCTTGGCAG
>DAOVJK010000245.1 GCA_030673265.1 Pseudomonadota bacterium
AGTAAGGGGACCGGGCCAGAACCTGGCGATAAGTTTTCGGTACTGATCAGGAGTTTTGCTGACCAGGCGGGGCAGACTTTCGATTTTATCGATCAGGACCAAGACAGGCTTGTCACTGGATCTTTCTTTCAACCGGAACAGCCGCTCAAGGGCCTCGACATTGAAAGGATCAACGGCCAACCCGTAAAAAGTTTCGGTGGGGAAGGCGACCACGCCTCCCCCTCTGATTACTTCCGCCGCCTTGGCCAGTTCTTCGTCAGAAACAGACGAAGATTTTTCAGAGAAATCAGGAGAAGTCACTGGCCTTGATCTTTTTGGCCTTGGCCTCTACCTGCTCGGCCATCTTCTGTTTCAGATCCGCCAGCCGCCGCGCTACAGTTTCATCAGTAACCCCGATGATCTGGGCGGCCAGGATTGCCGCATTAGTGGCCCCGGCCTTGCCGATCCCCATGGTGGCAACCGGAACTCCCGGCGGCATCTGCACCGTTGACAGCAACGCATCCATACCGTTCAGGGCGGAGGCATCAATCGGCACCCCGATAACCGGCAAAGTTGTATGGGCTGCCAGCACCCCGGCCAGATGGGCAGCCATTCCGGCCGCTGCGACAATAACTTTCAGGCCGCGCTCTCTGGCGGTGGCGGCAAAAGCGACAGCCCGCTCCGGAGTCCGATGGGCCGAGGCGACCGTAATCTCAAAGGGGATGCCCAGCTGCTTCAACATCTTGGCGCATCTTTTCATGACCGGCAGATCTGAATCGCTACCCATGATAATCCCGACCAGCGCTTTCCCAGCGGTGCGCTGCAGGGCCTTGCGACCGATATCGTTCCGGTAGAAACCATCCTGCCATTTAATCTCTTTAACCCCCTGATAAGCGAGTTTAATGGCCATCGGCAGATCATCGCCGATGGCTGTGATCCCAAGGACCCTGCCGCCAACGTTGACCACTTTGCCATCCTGCATGGCTGTCCCGGCATGGAAAACCTCGACCCCATCGATAGCCGCAGCCTCAGCGAAACCGGTTATCTCATGTCCCTTGGCGTAACTGCCCGGATAACCGCCGGAGGCCATTACCACACAGACCGTCGGCCGGGGATCAATCTTCAATTCAATTTCAGCCAAGCGGCCATCAATCACCGCCTCCATGACTTCAACCAGATCACTCTGCAAACGCATTAGCAACGGTTGGGCTTCCGGATCACCAAAACGGCAGTTGAACTCCAAAACCTTGATCTTGCCATTATCGATCATTAAACCGGCATAGAGAATGCCCTGATAGGCACACCCCTCCGACTCCATTGCCCGCACGGTCTTATACATAACCTTTTCCATGACCTCGTCATGGATCGCCTCAGTCACAACCGGTGCCGGAGAATAAGCCCCCATGCCACCGGTGTTGGGCCCTTTATCTCCATCAAAGACAGCCTTGTGGTCCTGGGAGCTGGGCAACGGCACCACCGTCTTGCCATCGGTAAAAGCGAGAAAAGAGGCCTCTTCGCCGACCAGAAATTCTTCAACCACTACCCGGGTGCCGGCCTCCCCAAAGGCCTTTTCAGCCATAATCAGATCAACGGCGGCAACGGCCTCAGCCACGGTCTGGGCAACAACAACTCCTTTTCCGGCTGCAAGGCCATCCGCCTTAACCACCAGCGGAGCGCCGACCTTTTCTATATACCTGACCGCCGAATCACGATCATCAAAGACCTCATAATCGGCCGAGGGTATTTGGTGTCTCTTGAACAAATCCTTGGTGAAAACCTTACTGGCCTCAAGGGCCGCCGCCTTGCCGGTCGGTCCAAAAACCCGCAATCCCCGTTGCCGGAAAAGATCGACTATCCCGAGAGTCAGCGGCACTTCCGGCCCGACCACGGTTAAACCGATATGTTCCTGCACAGCAAACTCAACAAGTTTATCCAGATCAGTCGCACCAATATCAATACACTCCGCCAACTGACTGATGCCGGCGTTGCCCGGTGCACAAAAGATCTTTTCCACTTTGGGACTCTGGGCGATTTTCCAGACAAGGGCATGCTCTCTGCCGCCGGAACCTATAACAAGGACTTTCATCAATTTAATCTCCTCAATACGTGACTGGTTGCTAGCTTACAAAGCAACTATCCTACCCTCCCCTTATATCTCTTGTCAACAGGGATACAGTCCACAAAACGAACGGTATACGATACTTTTCCCCTTGACACAAAAGAGAACCATCACTATATATTTTTTACAAAAAGAATGAGTGCTCATTCATAAACTTTATCCCGTGTCACTTACAGCTATATTAAACCAGCTAATAACGGCATACAAACACATTATGCCAGGATTTCTTCATGAGAATCTCTGACAAACATAACAAAATAATCCAGGCTGCGATCAAGGTCTTCGCCCAAAAGGGTTTCTTCAGCGCCAGGATTTCCGATATCGCCAAGAAAGCCAAAGTAGCCGATGGCACAATCTACTTATATTTCAACAATAAATACGACATTCTCATCTCTATCTTTGAAGAAGAGATCGGCAAGATCATTGTCGAAGTCAAGCGTCTGATTGATCAGGAAGAAGACCCGCGGAAAATGCTTGAGATATTCGCCATGGAACACATGCGGATGATCAAGGACCGACGCAATCTGGCGGAAGTTCTGCAAATGGAATTACGACAAAGCAACAAATTCATGAAGGAATACCGCAACACCAAATTCATCGAATACATCGACATCGTCTCGATGATCATCCACAAAGGTCAGAAGATGAGTATCTTCAGAAAGGATGTTATGCCCGGCGTGGCAAAAAGGGCCATGTTCGGCGCGCTGGATGAAACCGCTCGCCTCTGGATACTTTCACCGGACAACCAATATACCATTGAAGAGGCGGCCAAACAGATCAGTATGATCTTTCTTGGCGGTATTGAACAGAATAATTCTTAGCAATAGCGTAAAACAGCCGCTCCCCATTCAAGCCTGTTCAGATTTTTCTATCTCCAGTACTTCCAATTGTCTTGTCCCGCCCGGGGTCTTGACGGTAACATCATCACCGATACATTTACCCAACATGGCACCACCAAGAGGAGAGAGCACCGAGATCCGATTGTTCTTCATATCCGCCTCCTCCGGCCCCAATAGCTGATAACAAACTTCTTCATCGGTATCAAGGTCAGCAAGGGTAACCACCGTGCCAAAAACTACTTTATCACAATTAACAACAGAGCAATCGATAACCTCGGCCCGGCCAAGCTTATCTTTGAGATCCATCATCCGGCCCTCGATAAAGCTCTGGCGCTCCTTGGCTGCATGGTACTCTGCATTCTCCTTCAGATCGCCATGCTCCCGGGCAACTTCAATGGCCCTGATAATTTCGTGCCGTTCTACCTTGTTGAGCCGGTCAAGTTCTTCTCTTAACCTGGCATGACCGGTTTTGGATATCGGTATTCTCTGGATCATTTTCAAAACTCCTCAAAAAAAGGCAATAAGAATCCCTATTGCCCGCAGCCAGAGGATCTCTGACTCCTGAAATTAATTAACAGGCGAATTTATTGTTCGGGATTATAAAGCCAAAACGATAATTTCACGAGATTTCATCCGTTGCAGACGAAGACTTATCTTTTTCTTCAGGCTTCACGAGCCCGCAGTCCCCGCCCCGTCAGGAAAAACCGCCTTTAACCTTCGGCACTATATAGATAACGACAAACAACCAGCAAGCAAGCATCCCGATTATTTTCAGTACCTGTTGCCATCCTTCCATACGTATAACTCTATCAGTTTTTTTACCGGTAGAACAGCAAAACCGGTTCATTTTCAGCTGGTGCCCACTCTAAAACCAAAACTTGCCGCCATCATCACCCAGGGGTAACGGTCTTCCTGAATTCCTGTTCCCAGCGATACCGGACATACAAGGGCACAGCGAGAAGATTAAGCTCTTTCTTATCCTTTGTAGAATTATCAACCAGATGACGGGCACTCATCAATTCCCTGGCCACAGACAAACGTTTGCCGGAAGAAAACATTAGTAACTGCAAAAAGGTTCTCTTCGCAGGAGGCAGAGACACCTTTATGCCGGTTTCAGCAACCTTTTTTTCGAGAACCACTTCCGTCTTGACCGGAAAAAGATGCTCCATCATCTTCTCCGCATACTCATACTCTCCCAGGGCCGTTATGGCTTGAGCTTTCAGGAGATGAGCATCCAGACGCCCCGGGTTTCTCTCTAAAAATCTGTCGCAGTGCTGCAGCGCCGAAGCATACTGGCCGCCCAGATAATAGTACCTCGCCATCTTAATAATTATGGCGCTGTTGCCAGGGTACATCTTCGCCATACCTTCAAGCAATTCTATGGATTCACGACCTCTGCCGGCAACAACCCAGCCATCAGCTATAAAAAAAGCGGCGGCGAGGGATCCCGGCGTGTTACCCAACACTTTTTCAGCTGCAGCCACCTGACTGGCAGGCAGCCCGTATTGACGAAACAGGCCGGCCAGCCCTAATAATTTAAAATTATCATCGGCATCCTCAAGTAGTTGCTTGAAAATATTAGCGGCGGCCCCTACCTCCCCATGCCGATCATAGATCTTCTGTAAAAGAACCAGAACCTCCCTATCCTGTTCTGACCTGAGCATCGCCAGACACTGTTGTTCCGCTTTGGCCAGTTCATCACCCTTAATAAAAATTTCGGCCAACAGCAAACCGGCCCGATGCATAACCTCACCTTTGCGGCCGGTAAAAGCCGAAGAATTGCTGCCGGCCACACTGTCATACAGAAATCTTTCCAGAAGGTTCTTGGCCCCACTATAATCACCTGCGGCAGCCCGCAACCGGGCCTGCATCAAAATGGTCTCAACCGCCCCCCCGTTTAACGAAGCATATTGGCCC
>DAOVJK010000171.1 GCA_030673265.1 Pseudomonadota bacterium
CCTCTGGCCGCTTACCTGCTGAAAACATCATACTTTGCCTATCGAGCGTTTCGCAATCGGGTATCTCGACTGGTGAAATATGCGGGTTAACCGGTTATACCTAGAAACAAAAAAAATCCCGCTGGTCATAATCGCCAACTCGGGCCCCCCGGCCCCTAAACAATTTTCCTTTATGTCCAGAACCTGTTATTATGCGGGTGTGCACTTAATTTACACTTTCCCAATTTTATAATCATAAGGAAACAAATAATGATACAGCAGGAAGATAGTACTAAAGAAAAAGGTTCTTTCAAGACCAAGATAATTATCGGCTTGCTGGTAATTGCTTGCATCCAGATAGCGATATACGCCTTTATGCGGATAAACGGATAAACTTGACCGTAAGGCCGAAAATATTCTGCCCCGGCAGATCTAACCGCTTGGTATCCGAGAGGGGGGGGGCAATACGGGTCTAAGTTCCAGGAGGCCATTTTGAAAAAGACATGAATCAGATTTTCATCTCTCACTCTGCTGCGTTTAAGCATGCAGTTGCATGACCTCACCGCCGCCCATCGCTTCCTGCATCTTCCCTGCGTTTTAACTTGACATCGCCCCCCGGCAAGACATTTTATAGGCAGGCTTCATGGACACATACCAGATGTTTCACCCAAAGCAAATCATCCCCCCAGGACCACAGCCTCTCGACATCGTCGCCTCCACTTTCGTTTACAGCGAGTCACCCCCACCGGTTTACACTCCACCGCTTCTCCTGAGAATAATCAGTAATCTGGCTCGGGTTTGAAAGGCTGTTTCTGACTATCTCCTCCCTGCACGCATGAGATGGAGGTTTTTCGCGTGGCAGGGCCACTTTTAGCCTGCAAATATTTTGCCCGTTGCGAAGTGCCTCATGGGAAGTGGGTCTGGGGGTGGGTTTCGCTTTGCGTGTTTATGGGAGTTTACAGAAAATGAAGAACGAACCAAGGGTGCCTAGGGGTGAGGCACCCTTGGTTGGGGGTAGGAGGAAAGAAAGATTTATTATATCTCCCTCTACTGACATAACTACAGCAAAGTGCGTGCCAACAAAAAAAACACTTTGTTTCCAGCTAGTTGCCCGAAAAAACACCCCAAATACTACCGAATGGTAACACCTGATTTGCCTCCCATGCTACCAATAGGTAACTCTACTGCAGCCAGATAGAACAGCCCAATTTGCCTCTGTCCCACTTCTTTGCTATGATACATCATATATATGAAAAACAGGATCCGAGATTCGTTCCCATTTAATACTGATTCCATCCAACTCAGACCAAATGAAAAGGGGCAACCATGGAACCAGCAGCGAAGAGAAAGATAACTGTATTTACACCAGGGAAAATTTATGCAGGCAAAATCGATGTGCCCAATCCCTTGCTGCGGACGACGGACCTGCTGAATAGCGCTAATCTATTCTGGAAAGACCCCACAAAGAAAAGCTTCGGCGACGGTTTGTTGATGTATGATGTAGTTCTTTCTATCGATGGCATTGATAAATACCAAACATTTGAGACTATCCAGATAAGGCAACCGAATATTATT
Organism: Pseudomonadota bacterium; assembly: GCA_030673265.1. Classification (GTDB taxonomy): domain Bacteria; phylum Desulfobacterota; class Desulfobulbia; order Desulfobulbales; family JAGXFP01; genus JAGXFP01. The sequence goes on from DAOVJK010000171.1 coordinate 1,555, forward strand.
TTTTTTCATGATGGTTTAGCGAAACTCGGTAACTCTGAAGAAAAGGAACGGGCTGAAAAACTCACCGAAAAAGCCCATGAAGAGAAAAAAACCATTCACCTGATCACTAAAGCACGGGTCAACTCGTTTTTTGATATGAAAGGAACTTTCCACGGCCTCTTCAAAAGCAAATCAAACCAGAATTATATCCCCATAAGCGATGTGGTTATGTACGAAATCATCCGGCAGCAGGATAAATGGGTAAAAAGAAAAGTCCAGCTGACAAATAATTTTATCGGGGTAAACTCTAGTTATATCGAATCGAGTTCCCTGGTCTGAGAGCTGACTATTTCTTGTTCCAGAGCCCGATCATCCTCAGCCAGTTTAAGATGACTACTGTCCAGTCAAAGCGCTAATGATGCATCCCGAAGTCTGCGCTACCTACCATTTTGGTGTTGGCGTGACTGATGCGTTGCTGATTCTGTTAGCATAGTACTGCGATTCTCCTCAGCCGCGCCAAACACCTTCACAATATTTCGACATCTCACTCTTGACTGGACACTGGATTTATTCGCCAGACTGTTCGCCTTTGATAATTTCCATCCTAATCTGGAACCCCACTCAAATGTTGTCTTCAAGAAATAGCGCCTCTATTTTGCACACCTGTGACCTCTCTCCCCTGAACACACCGGCCTAACTTCGTAATCAACTCGACAAATTAATTTGACAAGCCATATCCTTAAATAATAGCCTTTTTATAGACAACCGAAAAGTTGGGGGAAGATTTGCGCTGGCCGGTTCTGCCCATTTCAATAAATGATCATCGCTTAACAGCGGTAGTACCGTTAAGATGAATCACATCATACTACTGAATCAGCTAACCTGTGCATCCTGGGAAACAGAGGGTTTTTAATGAAGAAATATCTGATTGTAACTTCCTTAATGAGTCTGACATGTTTGATCTTCTTACCAATTATCGCGACCTCGACAATGGTCCCGATCAGCAATTACGATGACCAGCGCCAGTTGATGGTTGATGAGCAGACACTCAATGACTACCACGACGAAATGGCGCAATTCTATCGTAATAGCGCTGCGCTTCGCCATGACATCTGGGGGAAAATTCACTTATTCGCCGCCATGCTAACCAATCCAGATACCACCAAGCAAGAAGTTCTAACCATCCAGCAGGAGATTCAGGTCTTGACCAATGAATTGCAGAGACAGGAACTCTCCTTTCGTTGGGACCTCAACAGCCGGTTCCCGGAACTGACCACGGACAAGTACCGCGGCTGTCTGGGCGCTGCCACCGGCTCCAGAGGGCCAGGCCGCTGACAACAAAAACAACCTTCACTGTCTTCATCCGGGGAAACTGATCATGAAAAGATATTTTATGGATTGTCGCGATTACCCAAGTAATGTGAACTGTACGGTCTCTCTCTTTGCCGCCACCAGGGACGAACTTCTGGAAGCCGTTATTCTGCACCGGCGCGATGTCCATGGCAACAGAGACACCCCGCAATTCAGAGAAACTATCGCCAAACAGCTCAAGGAGGCCCCGCCTCTGCTAAGATGCCATCGCCTTTGATTAGCCGGGATATTCAACGAAACTGTTCCGTGAACTATTAATTGCCGTTTATTGACAAGATGCCAGCAGACCGTTCTACCCCGCATTACAAATATTCAAAGTGACACCTCTCTCTTGTGAATTTGTCGGCAATTAAATTTCTGTCTACCGGCATATTTCGACCCTTTTGGTATAGTGCTGGCAATTCCATCTATCCACTTAAAAGCTAACAGAGGAACAACTTAATCTCGGATAAAATGTAATTATTCAGCTGTGCCGCAACGGGAGGACAAATAAAAAATCTTGCTGACTTAGCCGCTCACTATGACAGGTGAGCAATATATGGTTAAGAGCCCCCCCTGTCGAATTTACTTAAAAAGTTTGGCTATCCAAATTTAATTTGACAATCTTTGCTCTTTGATAATAGCGTTAAATTAGAGATTTCAGAGGTCGCGGCTGTACCGAATACCTTTTAAACAGAACAGATAAATTAGTAATGGTGGCGACAATGTTAAAAATAATCCACAACTGCAAATCACATCACACGAACCTTCTTTTGATCCTGCTGGTTCTGGTTGCGAATTTATTCCTGTCCGGGTGCATGCCGCCACCATCACGATACGCGGCAGTGGCCGAAGAGGCGACCCAGCCCCCGCCACCGCCGGTCACGGTTTATTTTTACCCGAACAAAGGCCAAAGTCCGGAACAACAGGACCGGGATAGATACGAGTGCTACCTCTGGGCGGTAAATCAGACCGGATTCGAGCCAAGCGCCCCTTCTCTCGCCCCCCATCATAAATTGACCGTGGTTGCCGAGCCCCCGCCCGGCACCGGGACCGCAGTCGGTGCTATTACCGGCGCAGTCCTCGGGGCAGCGGTGTCATCGCGAGGCAACATGCCAGAAGGTGCGCTTATCGGCTCGGTTGCCGGCGCACTGGTCGGCTCGGCATCGGACGCGGCCCGCCAGGAGCAGACCTCTCGCCTCCAGCAACAATATGACCGCCAGACCTCCAAACGCATCGAAACTATCGAGCGCCAGGCAAGCAATTATCGCCGCGCCCTAGCCGCTTGCCTGGAAGGGCGAGGTTACAAGGTTCAATGAATCAGCGAGACCTGAAAAACCAACGCAACGAGGATCCGATTATGAAAATAAATCCCGTAATAATTGTCGGCCTAATGTTGTTTGTAATGTTGTTCTGTAACGTTGCCCCCGGGTGGGCGCAGTTAGTGCGGCGGGGCGATGTACGGCGTGGTGATGATTATGCAAAAAAACGCGATTACGTGCTCGACAGACGTCACAAGCACAACCGCCAATACCCCAAACCGGGGCTGCTGGTAAAAGAGTTGCCGCAGGGCTACCGGTCCTCACCATACCGCCGCCAGAGATACTATTACAACGACGGGGTCTGGTATCGTCCTGCCAGACGCGGCTTCTCGGTGATAGTGCCGCCGATCGGCCTCACAGTCCCGCTTTTGCCGCCGTTTTATACAACGATCTGGGTCCGAGGTGTGCCCTACTACTATGCCGATAGCGTTTATTACACCTGGCGCCCCGAAGACAGAGTTTATGTCGTAAGTGAGCCGCCTGCAGAAAATGAGGCCATCGAACAATCATCGCTACCGGAACAGCTTTTCATCTACCCCAAAGAAGGGCAAAGTGAGGAACAACAGGCGACCGATCGCTATGAATGCCATCGCTGGTCTGTTGACCAGACCGGCTTTGATCCGAGCCAGCCGGGCGGCGATGTCCCGCAAAGGGAGCACTCAGGTAAACGACTCGAATATCAGCGGGCCATGAAAGCCTGTCTTGAGGCACGCAACTACAGTGTGCAATAGAACTGCTCGGATAATAAAATATGCCCCGGACAATGGGTCAACATCTTACCCAGGCCATCAACATCAAGTCATTGGATGAACCAGTGCTCCTTCTAAGCATCCACCCGGCAGTCCAATTTACCGCGATCCTGCTGGCCTATTATGCGGCCTATCTGGGACTGCAACGCACTCAAAGTCTGCATTTCGGCAAAACAGCCAAGTTCCAACGGGAGCAGCATGTTATTGCCGGCCCCATTGCGCTTGTGGCCATGCTTGGCGGTCTTGCTGCCGGGCACATTATTGTTGCCCGTTTCATCCAAAACTCCGATATGGGTCTGCATAAAAATATCGCCACGGCACTTCTGCCGTTCCTGCTGTTCGGCCTCCTCTCCGGCTTTTATCTGTACTTCAAACCGGAAAAACGGAAAATCATCCCAGCCATTCATGCACTGAACGACCTGCTTATTCTCCTTCTTCTCATGCAGATTTTCACCCGGTTTTCAGCACCAGTTAAGCTTTCCAAGGATTGAGTCAAAAGAAAGATATTACCGGAAACCAGGTCATGCTAATCTGCTGAATGTTTATATCCTCAACCAATCTTGGCCCCTATGATCATGACCGGAAACAAACAAGCAGATCGTCTTAACAATCAGGGTAACAATGGCGAGGACCTCCGCGGGGAGATGATGCGCACCTATCTTGCTGGTTTGATGAATCAAGAAAACAGTACGAAGTTACTGCTCTGCAGTCCCGAGGTTTTTGAACCAATCTACAACGGGGCCATTCGCATGAGTCCTTCTGCAATTTTTATTAATAACGGCTCCAACGAAGATATTGATTATATTCGTCATCAGGCCCTGGCCAGGGGCGAGGAAAAATCTCTGGTCATCAGAAGTCACACCTATCACTTTGATGGCCCAGATGAGCAGGGCAGGGATACCGCCAACACCAAATATCTGGCCTATGTGACACGGAGATCAGTTCACTTCAGAAAAAAGAAAAGCACCGCACCGGTTTGCTGGAAGTCCGTAATATCATCAGCGATATTATGAAGAACCGGGAGATGATCGTCTCGTTTATCTCCCGGGGGCCCATCGGCAGCAGGGTAGCCGACCCCACCTTGCAGTGACCGATTCATACTACATTATCCACAGTGAATTCATTTTGTACCGGATGATGGGTCCAGCTGAATTCTCGGCGGATTATGGCCCTGATGCATCTGGGCAAGGTAAAGACTATCTGGACCCCCATTGGCCATATCCCAAAACACCGCGATCTGAGCAAGTTATTTAGCGAAATCACAGATAAAAAGTACAGCCAAGCGACCTATACCAAACAGTTCTCGCTATATATCGACAACCTTATCAAGCGGATTGATCTATCGACCGCAGAATTTGCCACAGAGCAAGATATCCCGAATGAGTTTTTCCACACCCTGGACAGCTGGCGACGTGATCTGATCGCCTTAAAATCCGCAGTCGGCCCCGTAGTAACCCCCGATCAGATAATCGACTATGTTGCGGCAATCCGCAAAAGACAATAAGAAGAGTCAGACCTATAGAGCCAGCAATACGAGTCGGCAAAGCACTTAATCTTCCTGGCAAACCAAGGGCTTACCAAATTAGTCATCTATTGCCCGTGATATTAAATTTCCTGAATTCAATTCTTAAGTGCAACTTTGTAATGTTTGTGTAAATGGGCAAGCTGCGATAGCATCTGTACCATTTAGACGACCAAGTCAAAGGAGCACAGATGAGACGCTATTCACAGCTTACCCGAGAACAAAGATACCA
>DAOVJK010000107.1 GCA_030673265.1 Pseudomonadota bacterium
CCCCAGTCTCTATTCTAAAAGTAACATTAAGAATTTGAACGTCGAACATTGAACATCCAACATCGAATTTCAAATGTGTACTTTCGTCAATCAAATGAAGCGAATCGGCTTCCTTATTCGATGTTCAACGTTGGACGTTCGATGTTAATCTTTGAAAGAGATGCCACATCATATTGTTTTACGATGTTTGTTAGCCGGAAACCCTTAATTGCTTCTTAAAGCCAGCCCTTGTCGCGACAGGCGCCGAGCACCAGTTCCCGCAGGCCCCGGATAAAACCTTCCTGCAGGTTTAGAGATTCTACTCTTTCAAGCCTCATCCCCAATTCTTCGGCCAGCTGCCGATACTGGATATCGATCTCATAGAGGGTCTCAACATGATCGGAGACAAAACTGATCGGCATCATCAACAGATTCCGGCAGCCTTCTGCCGCGAGTTTCTTCATCATATCGGGGGTCGAAGGGGCCAGCCATTCAACCGGACCGCTGCGGCTTTGAAAACACAAGCAACCTTTAACGCCGGTCTCGACCTCAATGGCTTTGATGGTCCGCTCCATGTGCTCCAGGTAGGGATCACCCTCCTCGATAAATTTGACCGGCAGGCTGTGCGCGCTGTAGACCAATTGCACCGGCTCAGCAGCGAATTGTTGCAGACCCTTGTTGATATTGGCGGCCAGACAGGAGATATAATCAGCTTGATCGGGCCAGGAGTCGACCACGGCTATCTCAAAATCGGTCGGCGATCGTGCGGCCGCATCATTGAGATCGTCAACGGATGAACCGGTGGTGGCAATGGAATAATGGGGGTACAAGGTCAGGGCCACCACCCGGCTGATCCCCGCCGCCGCCAGTTTCTTTAGGGTTTCATCACCATAGGGCGGCCAGTAGCGCATGGCCATATCAACCTGGAAATTACCGGAATCGGCCAGCATTTCCTCCAGCGCAGCGCCTTGCGCTATCGTGGTTTTAGCCAGGGGAGAGCCGCCGCCGATCAATTTGTAAGACTCCATGCTGACCGGCGCCCGCTTTCTGGCAATCCGCCGGGCAATGAACTTCTGCATGAACCAGGGACCAAGCCGGATGATCTTGCGGTCCGAGAAGAGATTGAACAAAAACGGCTCAACATTCTCAAGGTTTCCGCGACCACCGAGATTAAGGAGGACGACCCCGATTTTTTCCTGTTCTGTTAAATTATCGGCCATGATATCCAAATAGTTACTCTGGGAAGACACTGCCCGCCTGCCCGGCAACCTCAGAGATTGCATCCAGATAAAGATCACAAGTGGCCGGGTCGACGTCGATCAACCCCCCGACCTCGGCAGGCTCGAAAGGCAGAATCGCAAAGAGTGCTTCCTCGATATCCCACCACTTCCGGCAGTTACTGCGGATGGCCGCCAGCCGATCCGGGTCTTTATTGCCGTAACGCTCCAATATGTACTGATGCCGCGCCTCGAGGCTGACTACCCGGTCGTGGGTAACCCGCTTATCGGCATAAAAGACGATCTCACTCTCGGTAAGCACCGGTAGGTGGTTGTCCCGTAGATGGACATGCTCGGCAACAATCCCTGCCAATTCAACAAAACCATGCTCCAGACAGATATCCCGGCCCAAGTCGGCATGGTCCCGATCGTTATCAAGGCAGGCGGTTTTACCGATGTCGTGGAGCAGGGCAGCGGTCACCACCAGGGGCATCGAAATACTAAGTCCAACCCGCCCGGCCTCTTTAGCCAGCAGGGTGGAGATTCGTGCGACAATAATCGAATGGTCCCTGATATTGTCCAGCATCCGGTAGCGGTCCATCAGCTGGAAACATGCCGCCACCGTTGGGACCACTAACGCATTTCCCGGCTGATGCTGTGAACCAGCTCTACGGCCAGCTTCGCCTGCTCCGGCGAGGTTTCCGGAATGATGCCATGCCCCAGATTAAAGATATGGCCCCGGGCATCTTTGCCCTGAATCAGCACATTTTTAACCCGCTCAGCCAATTTATCTTCGGGCAAGAACAGGGCGATGGGGTCCATATTACCCTGGATCGACACCTTTTGACCGACCCGGCTCACCACTTCATCCAGGTTGATCCGCCAGTCGAAACCGAGGACATCGGAACCGCAGTTGATCGTCTGGTCGAGGAGGGTAGCACCATTATTGGCAAAATAGATCAGGGGGATATCAGTCACCTCTTTGAGGGCGGCGATGATCCTCTTGACGTAAGGAAAGGCAAACTCGGCATAATCGCGCGGAGCCAAAACCCCGGCCCAGGAATCAAAAACCTGCAGGGCCTGGGCCCCGGCGGCGATCTGACCTTTAAGATAAACGATGGTGCACTCGGTGATCTTGTCGAGCAGTTGCCCGTAAAGCGCCGGCGCCTCATACATCATTTTCTTGGTCTGGAAGTAATTCTTGGAAGAACCACCCTCAATCAGATAAGTGGCCAGGGTAAACGGCGCGCCGGAAAAACCGATCAGGGGCACCCGACCCTCAAGTTCCTTGCGCAGGATCCGGATGGTATCCATGACATAGCCCAGATCATCTTCCGGATCGGGAATGCCCAGGGCATCAACCGCCGCCTGATCACGGATCGGCGAGGGGAAAACCGGGCCTCTCTTCTCCTGAAATTCCAATTGGGCGCCCATCTTTTCAAGGGGCACCAGAATATCAGAAAACAGAATGGCGGCATCAACCCCCAGAAAATCGATCGGTTGGATGGTGACCTCGGCGGCCCGCTCCGGCGATTTGCACAGATCCAGAAAGCTCCCCTTGCTCCGAACCGTGTGGTACTGCGGCAGGTAACGACCGGCCTGACGCATGATCCAGACCGGGGTAAAATCAGTTTTCTCGCCCTTACAGGCCTTAAGGAATTCAGTGTTCATGGCATCTCCAATATCTTTTAAAGTTATCAGCTTTGATGATTCAACAAAAAATCTGCCGGACAGCTAAAGATGTATGGTCAAAAGCTATGCGAAGTCTGCGAAAACATCGATACGTAATAGCGCTACGCCCCCCCAGGAGATAAGCGAAGACTTCGTGAACCCTGGACTGCGACTCATGAGGTCGGTTTTCTTACTTGGCCATCAGCCTTTCATCATCTTGAAGGGCACATGGCTACAGAACGGCTCCTCTTCCATATAATCGCCGGTCACTGCATAGGCCCTGGCCCGACAACCACCACAAACCCCGACATATTCACAGGAACCGCAGCGGCCCTTATAACTCTTGAAATCCCGCAGATCCTGGAACAGCTCGGAATTTTCCCAGATATCCTTGAATGATTTCTCACGGATATTGCCGCCTGATTTAGGGAAATAACTACAGGGCAGGACCTCGCCGTCAACATCGATCAGACAGATAATCTGCCCGGCCAGGCAGCCTTTGGAACCACCGGTGGAAAACTGCAGGGTCCGCCGTTTGAAATCGTCGCCCTGCTCCTTGGCCTGCTCGAGCACAACCCGGTAATAGCTGGGCGCGCAGGTAGGTCGGACCAGCAATTCATCCTCCTCCTTCTCCATCTCATAATGCCACTTGAGCAGGTCTTCGTAGTCTTCCTTGGAGATCAACTCGTTCATGATTTCCTCGCCACGGCCGGTGGGGACGATCATGAACATATACCAGGCGGTGGCACCCACCTCTTTAGCAAGTTTATATAACTTGGGAATCTCCTCCTGATTACGCTTGGTGAAAGAGGAGTTAATCAGGAACTTGATATCCCTGTCCCGAAAGAGCTTCATGGCGTTAAGGGTCCCGTCAAAGGCGCCCGGGGAATTACGGAAGTTGTCATGGATTGCTGCCGTGGAGCCATCCAGACTCAGGGAGACCATTTTAATATCGGCCTCCTTGATCTGATCGGCAATCTCCGGGGTGACCAAGGTGCCGTTGGTGGCCATACACATCCGCAAACCTTTGCTGTCACCGTATTTGGCAATATCAAAAATATCATCGCGCAGCAAGGGTTCGCCACCCGACAGCACGACGACCGGTGAGGCGTAGGAAGAGATGTCGTCAATAACCCGCTTGGCTTCCTCGAAGGAAAAATCCGGATGGCCTTTGGCCTCCAGCTCCGAAGAAGACCGACAGTGAACGCATTTCAAGTTACAGCGTCTGGTGGTCTCCCAAGCTATCCATTTAGGTTCAAAATCCATCCTGATTCTCCTGAAATAGGCTCATAATAAAAAATGTTAAATTGGCACTATAGCCAATTATTCCGACATGACAAAGACGAAAATCATCCAATAAAGAAAAAACGACAATTTATCTCAAAGGAACTCGGCCGCGGCCCCGGCCAGACTACTCCGCTCACTCTTACGCAGAGTGATGTGCCCATGCATCGGTTGGCCTTTCATCCTCTCCACCGCATAGGACAAGCCGTTACTGCTGGAATCCAGATAGGGATTGTCAATCTGCTCGGGATCACCGGTCAAGACGACCTTGGTTCCTTGCCCAGCCCTGCTGACTATGGTCTTCACTTCATGGGGGGTCAGATTCTGGGCTTCATCAACTATCACATACTGGTTGGGGATGGATCGGCCTCTTATATAGGTAAGGGCCTCCAGCTCAATGACATTATCGCGCAAAAGCCGATCAACCTTCTGTTTAACACTCTCTTCCTGTTTTTCACCCTGCTTGCGGCCAGGGGAAGCCATCAACAAGGTAAGGTTATCGAAGATAGGCTGCATCCAGTGCATAAGCTTGTCATCTTTATCGCCGGGCATAAAGCCCAGATCCTTACCCATCGGAATGATTGGTCTTGAGACCAGAATCCGCTCATAACGCTGAAAACGGATGGTGGTTTCCAGAGCCGCAGCCAGAGCCAGCAAGGTCTTACCGGTGCCGGCCTGACCGACCATCGTCACCAGCTCCACCTCCGGATCAAGCAGCAGTTCCAGAGCCATCCGCTGTTCCTTGTTGCGGGGCTTCAGGCCAAAAGCCTCATTATAATCCGAAATCAGAGGCACCAGCACCCCACCATTTGAAGAGCGGGCCAGAGCGGTGTGTTTTTCATCGTTCTCGTCGATCAGGAGAATAAATTCGTTGGGCGACGGTGAACAGTTGGCGACCTGCAGCCTTTTTTCGGCATAAAACTGGTCAATCTCGGCCCCAGTAACCTTCTGCTGGCAATTACCGGAAAAAAGTTCATCAAAATTAACCTTCTGCTTTTCAAAATCCATAACGCCAATCCCCAAGGCATCGGCCTTGAGCCGGGCGTTAATATCCTTGGAGACAAAAACAACCTTCTTGCCCTGTTGGAGCAGAGTGTAGGCAACGCCCAAAATCCGGTTGTCAGCGACTCGCATATCCATGCCGTGGTCGGCCAGATCCCGCTCATGGTAGATCAGCAAAGTACCGCCATTATCCATCTCAACACCTTGACCGAGATTACCCTTAACCCGCAATTGATCCAGCTGTCTGATTACGCGCCGGGCATTCCTGGCCAACTCGTTGTTGTGGGACTTAAAACGATCCAGCTCCTCTATAACCGACATGGGCAACACCACCACATTGTCGGTGAAAGAGCTAATCGAATCGGCATTATGGAGCAAAACGTTGGTATCGAGGACAAAATATTTCTGCATTAATTATTTCCCTCTGTTGACTTGGAATAAGGATCAGATGATTCCGGCTCTCTTCTCATAAAATGACGTTAATCATGAAATTAGTAAGAGATACCTCTTCAGGCAAGCAAAAACGTTATATCAGCCCAAACACCTGGCATTGTTCTGGACTAATATTCTGGATTTATGATGTCGATCTGCCTTGCAACCGGGCAAAAATTGTCCGCCTCCTCATTTTTTGCTCATTTTTTTGGCGACTATGCTATAAACTGTCTCCATGAAGATCGCACTGGTCCAGATAAATCCGCATATCGGCAACTTCTCCCACAATTGCGCAAAAATTGTCCAGGCGGCAACGCGAGCCCGGGAAAGCGACTGCGAGCTGGTTATTTTCCCTGAGCTGGCCGTAAGCGGCTACCCCCCCCAGGACCTACTGGAACGCCATTCTTTCATTGAAGACCATGAGCTGGCCCTTGGCCGCCTGATAAAAAAAATCAGCGGCATCGGGGTCATCATTGGCGCGATCACCAGAAACACCGCCGAAACAGGCAAGCCCCTGCATAACAGTGCCATCCTCTTCGACAACGGCGCCATCCTGGGGGCAGTCCACAAACAACTACTCCCCTCCTATGATGTCTTTGACGAGGCCAGATATTTTGAACCAGGCACTCAAGGGTTGTCTACGGTCAACTACAAGGGCTTGAATTTAACCATGACCATCTGTGAGGACATCTGGAATGACAAGGATTCAGCCCCACAACAGATCTATGCCAGCGACCCGGTCAGTGGTGCAATAAATGGTGCAAACGGCGCAGTTGACCTTATTATCAATCTTGCCGCCTCACCCTTCCGGCTCGGCAAAGCAGACCTGAGATACAAAATCTTCACCACGATCAGCCGCAAATACAAGACCCCTCTGCTTTACGTCAATCAGATCGGCGGTCAAGACTCTCTTCTGTTCGACGGCGGTTGTCTGGCCATAAACAGCCACGGCCAAATCGTCGCTGCCGCCAAACGTTTCAAAGAGGAGATGTTGGTAATTGATTCCGACCAACTGCAAGAACCGGCAGCCTCCCCCCTTAGCCTCACCAAAAAAGATGAATTGCCCGACCTTTTCGAAGCACTGGTTATGGGTACCAGAGATTATGTCCGCAAGTGTGGCTTCAGCACATGTATAATCGGCCTGTCCGGGGGGATCGACTCGGCCCTTACCGCAGCCATAGCCTGTGCTGCTCTGGGCGAAGAAAATGTTATGGGAGCGGCAATGCCTTCACCATACAGCTCCGAAGAAAGTATTGCCGATGCCAGAGAACTGGCCGTTAACCTGGGCATCGAACTTAAAGTAATTCCCATCACTTTCATTTTCCAGGCCCAGCTAAAAACCCTGCACCCCGTCATGGGCGATCTTGATCACAGTATTACCGAGCAAAATCTCCAGGCCCGGATCAGAGGTTCGATATTAATGGCCATGTCAAATCAGTTTGGTTCAATGCTGCTGTCAACCGGCAACAAATCAGAAATGGCCGTCGGCTACTGTACCCTGTACGGTGATATGAGCGGTGGTCTGGCCGTGATCGCCGACGTCCCCAAACTCATGGTTTACAGCCTGGCCAATTACGTTAATCGCGAGAAGACCATAATCCCGTTAAGCACTATCGAGAAACCACCAAGCGCTGAGTTGGCCCCCGACCAGATGGATCAGGACGACCTGCCCCCCTACGAAATCCTTGACCCAATCCTCACGGCCTGGCTGGAGGAGAACCGTAGTGAATCAGAAATAATCAAGATGGGGTTTGACCGGGATACCGTCCAAGACACCATCCGCCGCGTAAAAACCAACGAATACAAGCGCAAACAGGCCCCCCCCGGCCTCAAAGTCACCAGCAAGGCCTTCGGCTACGGTCGCCGATACCCAACCGCCGAGAACTACCAGGAGAAGGCTTGATGTCACCTCGCCTGACCCTGCTGTTTGCCCTGCTGATCGTCTTTTGCCTGGTGATCCGCGAAAATCTCACCCAGCGCCCGGACCGCCTCTACCAACTTACGGATGGCCGCATCGATATGTGTTTGTCCTGTCACCAGAGCGAGAGACTTGACAGCGCCCATGACAGCAAGGTCCTTGGCTGCGCAGTCTGCCATCTCGGCGACCCCCTGGCCATCGACAAAGAAAACGGTCACCTCAATATGGTCAACAACCCCGGAGACTTACGGGTAGTTGAGAGGACCTGCGGCATTGAGGGGTGCCATGCGATCGACATCCCCAAAGTTAAGAACTCACTGATGGCCACCAACCGTGGCATTCTGGCGACCCTGCTCTATTATTGGGGAGAGGCGGAACATCAGAACGGCGACTTTTCAGTAGAGAAATTAATCGCAACCGGCGAAACCTCGCTGGCCATCGACTATTATCGCAAACTATGCGCCACCTGCCATCTCTGGAAACAGAAAAACGACCTACCCGATGCCGACCAATTTTTTAATGAAAAAGGCGGCGGCTGCACGGCCTGCCACCACATCAAAGGCGAAGCCCGGCCCGGAGAAGACCCTCAGAAAGTCCATCCCCTGATCATCAAGAAAGTGCCGGTTGCAAACTGTGTGCGTTGTCATAATCGCAGCGGCCGGGTGGGCACCTCTTACCAGGGCATTTACGAGGCGGAAGGCTACGGCACCCCCTTTGAAGATGGCCAATTGTCATCAAAACAATTGCCGGGTAACCGTTTCTACCTGGAACTCGACGACGACATCCATCACCGAAAAGGCATGGCCTGCATAGATTGTCATACCAGAGAAGAGATCATGGGCGACGGCAATAACTACGCCCATTACGAAGAACAGCTGGAGATCAACTGCACCACCTGCCACAGCACCAACCCCGGCACGACCCGCAAGAAAAGGCAATTGAACAACATCAGCCTGGAACAAGGCAAACCGGTGCTGATCTCCAAACTTGACGACAAGAAGCACCCGTTACTGCCTCCTAAAAGCGGAACCTGCGACTACCAGGGCCACCGGCGGCTATCCTGTGAATCATGCCACTCAAGCTGGGTACCCCAATGTTACGGTTGCCACGTCAAGAGAGATATGACCGACACCCATCTCGACAAGCTGAGCTTGAAAGAAACCCAAGGCTGGTGGGAGGAAGGCAGATCATATCTCCGTTATGAAAGACCAATGCTGGCAGTATGGGCTGATGAAGTGGTGATCGTAACCCCGGGTTGCCAGGACATCGTGACCCTGATTAACGAGGATGGCGAACCGGAGCAGCAGTTCAACTCTTTTACCATGGCCGCCTTAAACCCGCACACCACCCAACCTGGCGGACGAAGCTGTGGCGACTGTCATGCCTCCGGTAAGACTATCGGCCTGGGAGAGGGTACCCTGTGGCGGGAAAACGGCGAATGGCGTTTCAACCCGCTAAACTTAGGAGTGGAGACAGCGGTCGGAACCAGCCCGCCCTTGGACGGTTTCGTGGATATCAACGGCACTCCGTTGCAAAAGAGTTCCAGGGCCGATTTACGCCC
>DAOVJK010000029.1 GCA_030673265.1 Pseudomonadota bacterium
AAATTTCCTGGTCAAGCAGATGGGCTCCAGAGGCAACCCCTTCAATCTACGCACTCCACCAGGCTGATGACCCCCAAACCAGTCTGCAGATCAAAGTCCCTTTCTACGATCAACAAGACAGGGTTGTCAATGCCTATGCGAAATTATGGATGAAGATGGAGGTAAATAGTCAGCTAAATTATTTTGTCCCGCACATCCTCCTTGACTATTATACCGAAGAATCACCAGAATGGATAAGGGAAGCGGCAAAGAATCTCTATGACAGCAGTTCGGAGAGAAAAAAAATAACCCAACGACGAATGCTGGGCGCAGGTGTAATCCCCGCACTGCATGCCCTGGGAATCACCTCTCGGACCATCCATCTCAACGAGCAACATGGCGTGGCGGTAATCCTGACCCAAATTGTCAACAAGTTGCAGCGAAAATTCGGCGACGAATATTGTCACAAAGCCTCCGATCACGATATCCTCGAAGCCGCGGAGGAAGTGGCCCAAAGCATCGTCTATACGATTCACACTCCGGTGAAGGCCGGCCATGATCGTTTCAACAAAGAGCTGCATCGGGCGATTGGCCACTCCTTCTGTCAACGAATCCTGCATCTTCTCGCTGAAGACAGTGATGATCTTGCCGCTTTCAATTTTACTTCTCTGGCCATGCGAGTCAACCGGGCCACCAATGCTGTTAGCCGCCTTCACAAGGAAGTAACCAGAAAACAATTCCCTGAATTTGCTGAGAAAATTTCGGCAATTACCAACGGCGTCCACCACATAACCTGGATAAGTGATGCCAAGGCGGAATTATACGATAACACCTTAGAACTTGATAACTGGCGACAAGATCCAAGTGTTTTCAAAAACGCTGTCTCCCTGAAATCCAATAAAAGGTTCAGAGTTTTTCTGGAAAGGGCGTGGCGAAGAGACAATTTGCAGCTTATTACCTACGTTAACAACATGCTTGCAACCCACCGCACTATGATGCAAGAGACCTGGATCGATCCCCCTAACTTTCTTTCCAACCTTGATGCCAAGGAAGCCTTCCTACCAGAAGACACTTTCACCATTGGTTTTGCCAGAAGGTTCTCCACCTATAAAAGGGCCGACCTCATTTTTGAGGATATTGAAGCGCTCCTGAAACCTGTCCTTAAAAACAATTGGCCGGTCAACTTTATCTTTGCCGGCAAAGCCCATCCTGCCGATGAACCAGGCAAAGCCCTGATAAAAATGGTCATTGACGTTCAGGAAGAGCTTTTCAATAAAAGTAACGGTCTCGCTAAATTGGTGTTTATCCCCGGTTATGATATGGCAATCGCCAAAATGATGGTGGCAGGTGTCCATTGTTGGCTAAACAGCCCCAAACGCCCACTTGAAGCCAGCGGCACCAGCGGCATGAAAGCGGCCTTAAATGGTGTACCCAATATCAGTATCATTGATGGCTGGTGGGGTGAGGGATACCACGAAGGTGAGACCGGCTGGAAATTCGGCTACGAAGAACCTGTTGATATAAACAGTATAAGTGAAAAACGTTCCGAATTACTTTATGAGGAAGATTCTGCCTCATTTTACAAGATTTTCCCTGAAATTATGGCCGGCTTTTATGGGCCTGAAAAGTTCTCCACATTTATTGACAAAGCAATTATGAATATCGCCCTGAACAATCCCCGTTTCAACACCCACAGAATGACGGCCGAATATCTGTCACGCTACAATCTTGAGCTGCCCGAACCGCTCACCAGGAGAATGGCTAAATTAAAAGAAAATTACGACAGCGACTCAGAATAATTTGATCACCCTAAACAAAAAAATATATTGGAGAGAGAAATGGCTGAAACAATTGACGAGATAACAATAAATTACGAAGAAGATGGCATCCAAGTGGTTAAAGAGCTTGAAAAAGAGGTTCTGACAAAAGGGGCCTGGTCAACAATTATCTTTAAGTACCAGCAATGGGAAAAAGCCAAAAACCAATATAGTGAGGATAAATATACTATCCGCCGTTACCGCAAAATGAAAGGCGCCTATTCTCCCCAATCGAAATTTAATATTTCAGGGAAGAAACAGGCTGGCCAGCTAGCCGAGATCTTAAAAAAATGGTCAGAAGAGAGCTAAAACTGGATTAATATATGAATTTTGTGGTAGAAATCTAAGTTAATGCTGAAAAACTACGCGGAGGTACAACTTTGAAGATAACTGTCGAATATTGCTCAGCATGAAACTATCTTCCTCGTGCTTCCAGTCTGGGAGACGATATAAAAAAAAGCTTTGATTTAGAGGTTGAACTTATTGCCGGGTCAGGCGGGGTTTTTAATGTCTCTGCTGATGGCGAAGAAATATTCTCTAAAGGGAAACAGGGACGCTTCCCCGAACCGGCAGAGATTCTAGCTAAACTCAGATAAAATCTACTACAAACCCAGACGGACATATACAAAACAAGATTTAAGTTTACATCCTAGACAATAACCAACAGGACACATGTCAGAACATTCAAAACAAGCTATTCTCCAAGAACTTAATCCTGAGGGATCTCCGGGAAACAACTGGAATCTCACAGGACAGAACACTTTTAAGGTTGGGCGCGAACCAACTAACGATATTATTCTGCCGTATTCATGGATATCACGCAAACATACGATGATCCAGCGGGAAAGCGGAGGTATCTTTCACATAATTGATCTTGGCAGTTCCAACGGCACGTATCTGAATAACAAGAGAATCCACGCCCCGGCAATCCTTAATAACGGCGATTTGATCACCCTGGGTAAAACGACTATAAAATTTGTCCAATACCTTGAAAACAACGATCACGAGAAAGAAAATTCAGAATTGACTCTGGACATGACCGTCGCCAACATTCAGAAGGGCACAGTTACCATTCTGGTCTGTGATATTCATGATTTCACCAGCCTTTCGGAAAAATTGGGCGACACAAAGATCTCCAAGATCCTCCAATTCTGGACTAAGAAGGTCGGAGCCATCATCCACGAACATGATGGCCTGATCGATAAATTTATTGGTGATGCAGTAATGGCCACCTGGATCGGCGGCAATGTAAGCAAGGGGGCAAGGAACGCACTGCGAGCAGCGCTTGAGATCAGTAACGTCACCAGGAAGATAGGAGAAAGCATCACGCAAATCGAAACTCCGCTATCCATTGGCGCGGCAGTTAACACCGGGGAAGCCATGCTGGGTAACATGGGCGTGACTGGCCACCGAGATTCAACCGTGATCGGCGATGTTGTCAATGTGGCCTTCAGGTTGGAATCGATGACCGTGAAGGATGAAGCCGACATTATCATCGGTGAGGAAACGGCCCGACACCTGGACAACCCGGAGAAGTACTTTAATCAATTTTCTTTCGAACTTAAGGGCAAAACAAGCAAAATAAACGCCCATGGGGGCTCTTTTGATCAATTGCGTCATTTTCTTTTATCCACCGCAACCAACACCCTCTGAGTATCAGGGCCTCTTACCAAATAAGGCGGTGCCAACCCGGACCAGCGTTGCCCCTTCCTCTATCGCTACTTCATAATCACCTGACATACCCATCGACAGCTCAATTTTCCCTTCAGTCGCAAGTAAGCCTTGATCACGTAAAGACAAGGCAAGCTCCCTGGTTTGCTTGAAATAAGGCCGTACCATCTCCGGATCAGGGCTGAAAGGCGGCATTACCATAAAACCCTGCACTTTAATATTTTGAAGGGCCTGCATATCACGCAAAAGCCCGGCGGTATCTTGAGGCATAACCCCTGATTTCTGGGGCTCGCAACCTATGTTTACCTGGATAAGAACCGGCAGCACGTCTTTGGCAAGTTCGACCAGGCTTCGATCAAGAGCCCTGGCTACCTTCAATCGATCAACGGTCTCTACCACATCAAACATATTAGCCGCCATCGCCGCCTTGTTAGACTGAAGATGACCAATAAAATGCCAGTTAATCAGCGGATCAAGCTGCTCAATCTTTGCCGATGCTTCCTGAAGATAATTCTCCCCGAAGATCGACTGCCCATAGGAGAATGCTTCATTGATCTGCTCGGCAGACTTCTTTTTACTGACCGCTACCAGCCGCACCTCATCAGGGTCTCGCCCTGCCCGACAAGCAGAATTATTTATCCTGTCCCTAATCAACTCAAGATTTTTTTTAATCTGTGACATCGATGGGTTCCACCCTCAGATTTTACTGCGAATTAATCAAGAATTCCCCGCTGGTTACAACAACGAATTATTCAAATCTGCCCCAAACGGAAAAGTTTTTCAGCATTGGCGGTACTTGCCTCAGCCACTTCTTTAAGAGTGATGCCCTTTAACTCAGCAACCTTTTCTGCGGTAAAAAGCAGTAAAGCCGGTTCGTTTCGTCTGCCACGGCGTGGTTCCGGGGCCAAAAAAGGGCCATCGGTTTCTAGAATAATCCTGTCAAGGGGGACATTACGTACTGCCTCTTGCAGAGTCTCGGCCTTTTTGAAGGTAACGACGCCTGGAATCGACACATAAAACCCCAGCTCAATAATGGCCAGGGCAAAAGCCGAATCCCCGGAGAAACAGTGCATAACCCCGCCAGCCGGGAAGGGAAAGGCACGGGTTAGAATCTCAAGGACTTCTGCGTGTGCGTCACGATCATGGACCACCAGCGGCAAATCAAGTTGCTTGGCCAGATCGACCTGTCGGGCAAAATGGGCAATCTGGACATCGACAGGGGCATGGTCATAATAAAAATCGAGCCCGATCTCGCCATAGGCAACAACTCCGGGTTTTTTCGCCATAGCCGCTAATTCTTCATAATGATGGTCTTCAAGTAGCGCAACATTATGGGGATGAACACCGACGGTAGCAAATACTCCGGGGTGTTCTTCAGCCAGACGAATCGCCGCTCTGGAACTGTCAAGATCAATACCAACGGTGATTATTCGCTTAACCCCATGCGTCAATGCCTTGGCAAGGACCTGATCAAGATTGTCCTGATAGGCCTGCATATCAAGGTGACAATGACTGTCGATTAACTGGCAGTCTCCCTCAAGTATCGGATAAATTATTGTTTTTTTCTTGTTTTTAGACATTTAGAAATATCCTCACGCCATCAACTAACAAATTAAATAGCGATGTGCAATGGATGTTAAAGCAAATTAATTGACAAAGTATTTAACTACATAATATCTTTAGCCGAACTTCAACTCAGACCTGATTATACAACTTTTTGCTATCTAATCTCTTCTTTGGATTACCAAGTTGCCATGACAACACCAATCCTTAATGCTATATACAAGAGACGCAGTATTCGGGAATACACCGATGAACCTGTCAAGATCGAGGCATTACGCGAAATAGTCAAAGCCGGGACATGGGCCCCTTCAGGCCTAAATAACCAACCATGGCGTTTCGTATTGGTCACCGACACTGCGATTAGATTACAACTTGCAGAACAGACCCGATACAGCCATATAGTAAAGGCTGCCCCGGCTCTCATAGTTGTATTCCTTGACATCGGAGAGATGTACAATGAAGTAAAAGATCATCAGGCGGCAGGAGCCTGCATCCAAAACATGTTGCTGGCGGCAGAAGAACTTGACCTTGGCGCCGTGTGGCTGGGTGAGATATTAAACCGAAAAGACCAGGTGAAACAAATTGTTGGCATAAGCGACGAACATGATTTGATGGCAATAATTGCCATCGGTCACCCAATTCACCACAACCAGAGTTCAAAGCGAAAAGAAATAAACAAATTAATAATTAAAGAAATCCTGGAGGCTCCCTGATGAAAAAAATACATCCCAGCTTGTCCACAAAAATCATTTCTCTTGCCCTTGCCGCAGCCCTCTTCATGCTGAGTGGTTGCCAGCCCCTGAATTCGTCTGAAGCCACTGCATCCACTGGCCATGATGCCGGAGCCACCTCAACTACAGTCGAATTCGAACCATATTACCTTACTGATTTTCGTGACCTGTTAATCCCAGGCGAACTACTCTGGAACAGGGAAAAAAGTGTGACACTCAATTCCGATTCATTCAATGGCGGCATTCTTAATTTTAGCGGCCGGGTAGAAGTAACCTCCCTGATGGAATTTTATACGAACAGCATGAAAAATGACGGCTGGGCCTCAGTAGGTGCAATAAGATCCAAAAATGTACTACTCGCCTTCACCAAAGAGAACAGCTCCTGTATGATCAAAATTATCGAAGGCGGCCCTTTGGGCAAAACCGAGGTCGACATCTACATTGCCAACTCCAATTAATTATCAGCAGGTAATATTTTGTTAACCGACAAAAAAATAATCCTTGGCATAAGCGGCAGCATAGCTGTTTACAAGGTAGCAGACTGGATAAGAGCACTACGCCGGGCCGGCGCTGAAGTGCAGGTCGTTATGACCGAGGCAGCCGCCAGATTCGTCGCTCCGCTGACGTTTGCTGCACTGTCGGGCAACAAAGTTTACGAGGGAATGTTTGATCCAAATGATGCCGAACAGATCCCCCACATAAACCTGGCTGCCGGGGCGGATCTGATTCTTATCGCCCCGGCCACCGCCCAGACCATTGCCCGACTGGCCCACGGCATGGCTGACGACCTCCTCTCAGCCCTGGTCCTGGCCAATAAGTCCCCGGTGATCCTCTGCCCGGCCATGAATAGCAACATGTATCTAAACTCCGCTACCCAGAACAATCTGGCGCAGGTTCGTGAATACGGCTATCGAGTCGTTGACCCTGATAGCGGCAGTCTGGCTTGCAACACAGAAGGGCCGGGCCGTCTGGTTGACTGGAGTTCAGCTAAAGAAGTGATCTATTCGGCCCTCTCCCAACAAGATCTGGCGGGGCGCAAAGTTTTAATCACCGCCGGGCCGACCAGAGAGCCACTGGATCCTGTTCGCTATCTGGGCAACCGGTCAACCGGACGCATGGGTTTTGCCCTTGCCACCACGGCCAAACGACGCGGTGCCGATGTCACGCTGATCGCGGGCCCAGTAACCCTGCCTGATCCTCCCGGCATCAATGTTATTCGGATTAACACTGCCGATGAAATGGCTGGCGAAGTTCTTGATCGCAGTCAAGATATGACTGTTGTCGTAAAGGCCGCTGCCGTATCGGACTTTCGCCCGGCCACCTACTCAGCCAATAAACTAAAAAAAGCGACTGCCAAATCGACTCTGGACTTGACCAGCAATCAGGACATCCTCAAGACTCTGGGAAAAAAGAAGTTAGAGGGAGCCAATCCAATCCTGGTCGGTTTTGCAGCCGAGAGCCATGATTTTATCAAAGAGGGCTGGCGCAAGCTGCGAGACAAAAACATCGATCTACTGGCCTTAAATGATATTACCGCTGATGACGCAGGATTTGCAGTGGAGACCAACCGTATCACCCTACTTGATCAGGATGGTACCGAGGAAAAATTTCCGTTGTTGAGCAAGGAAGAAACCGCCGACCTGATCTGGAACCGGGTTGTTGACTTGCTTAACAAATAGTAGCTTTTACAACTCTATCCAAAAGGAAAACTCCAATCACTGCCCATGTGGAAATCCAAGGAAATATATTACATCTCAGACAGCACCGGCATTCTTATCACCAATCTTGGCGAATCTTTACTCTGTCAGTTTCCGGCAATAAATTTTCACGAAGAAAAGTTCCCCTACGTAAAAACCCTGAAAGATGCCCGGCAAACCTTGAAATACATTCTGGACCAATCAAGGGGACGACGACCGATCATCTTCAGCTCCATAATGGACACGGAAGTCAGGGATGTCTTCAGGTCGCCGGAGGTTGAATTCTTCGATGCCTTTGATTTTTTTCTCGAGCCACTTGAGACCTGTCTGGAGGCCAAAGCATTACGAGTTCCAGGCTTTTCGCGGCGCGATGATGATGTGAAAAGGGCAAAAAGGGTTGATGCTATTCATTACTGTCTCGATCACGATGACGGCACCAAAGAGAATGAATTTGATCAAGCGGATGTTATTCTATTGGGAGTATCAAGGGCCGGTAAAACCCCGGTCAGCGTCTATCTGGCTACCCAACTCGGCCTGAAAGCCGCCAATTTCCCCCTGACCGTTGAATATTTATCTAAACTGCAGATGCCTGGAAGTGTTGTGCGCAACATCAAACGGGCAGTTGCCTTGACTACTACCCCTGAAATGTTGCAACGCATCAGAGAAAAAAGATACCCGAACAGTACCTACGCAAAAATAACTACCTGTATCGACGAACTCCAACAGGCTGAACAGATTTACCGTCGACACCATGTGCCAATGATATCCTCAGCAGGGAAATCAATTGAAGAAATCGCCACCCAGGTTAGCCAGGAAATAGGTCTTGCCAAAAAACCCGGTAGTGTCAGCTAAAAACGTCGTGGTATGCACCAGATACCTATAAATAATTAAACAGCATATATTTTCAGGAGATATCAAAAAACACCTTAAATTAACATCATCACTTCTAGCGGGCACGGTTTTACCCTTTATCAACGATAACGGATGATAAATTGATTTAGATCAAGTCTGTTTTTTTGCTTTATGTATTATGTTGTTATCCTTACAATTCAAACAGACAAATAAAATATCCAATTACAGTTAAGGAGTCTCCACCTGATGAAGAATGTTTTAATAGTAGAAGATACCCCGGGCCTGTTAAAATCTCTGGTAGATCTACTGAAAAAATATTCATCCCAATTTAATACCCTGACAGCCGAGAATGGCGAAGAGGCTATAAACACTCTGAGCAAGGTGCCGATCTCCGTTCTGGTAACAGATCTTTACATGCCCAAGGTAGATGGTTTGGAGTTACTCTCCTATATGAGCCGTCATCACCCCGACACCCCCTGTATTGTAATGACCGCATTCAGCAGCCCTGAAATAATGGGTATTTTGGGCAATCTGGGCATATACCGCTTTCTTGAAAAACCTTTTGACTCGGAAGATTTGATAAAGGCTATTACCGATGCAATCGATCAGATCAATAAGGGCAAATCAATTAAGCGCTTGTCTATAACCGCTTTTCTTAGCTTACTAGAGGAAGAACAACGGAGCTGCACCCTTGAAACCATTAATCAAGAAGGACTGAAGGGCTCTTTCTACCTGATGGATGGCAGATTGTATGACGCAAAGTGCGGCAACCTCCAAGGAGAAGAGGCTGCAATAAGCATTTTAGGGTGGGAAAAAGTTTCATTTAACCTTAAAGCCCTCCCCCCCGAAGAGATTAAGGCACGTATCCCAATAAGCTTAAAAGCACTGATAACAAAAGCCACCCGCCCGGCAAATGAAGATAAAATTATCGACAAAAATAAGCAAAAAGAGGTATCTGCTAGTGAAAATCTTCCGGAGGTTCTCTTTCAGGCAATACGCAGTGCAGAATCTGGCAAAACAAAGCTGGCACAACAGGCATTAGCAAAGGTTCTTAAAATCAATCCCAAAAACAGCAAAGCATGGTTATGGTATGCCCGAACTGTTGATAACTTCAAAGCCTTCAACATAGCCCTGAAGAATGCTTCCATTATCTCACCTAATGACTATGAAATTAGCCGGGAACTCCAAAAAGCAACAAGTGCGGCCAACTCGGGTTGTGAAGAATCCAGCACAATTAAACCTTGCCTTTTTTGCTGGGCTCCTGTTCGCAAGGAAGATACGGTTTGCCACTTCTGTAATGCCCATATGGATATTAAGGAAGATTTTTTTCACACAATGTTCTTCGACACCAAAAAAGAGCAGGAACAAAAAATAATCCTGGAGTCATTCCAACGATATACCAAAGCGACGATTTTAGACCAAGAAAACGCAACAGCGCATTTCTGCTTAGCCATGGCCCATATAAACCTGAACCAGTGGGACGAAGCCCTGGAGGAACTTAAAAAGACAGCGGACATTGCCCCGACCAACAACCCTTACCAGATGCAACTTGATATCCTCTCTGATTTCATGGAGGATCTGGATACTTTTTTTACAAACGATGACTCAAAAGAAGAGACTCCAGCAACTTTGGCTGAGCCCAAAGAACAGGACAAAACAATCATGGTGGTTGAAGACAGTGCTACCACTCGGACAATCATAAAGAGAATGCTTGAGGCAGAAGGATACACAGTTCTTGAAGCAAGGGATGGGCTTGAAGCAATTTCCAAGTTTAATGAAAAAACCCCAGATCTAATTTTGCTTGATATCATCATGCCCGGCATGGATGGTTACCAAACATTGGCCACACTCAAGAAAGAGCATAATCTTAATAACATCCCCGTAATTATGCTTACCGCCAAGGATAGCTTGATCGATAAATTAAAAGGCAAGATGTCAGGCTCAACTGAATACCTAACGAAGCCTTTTAATGCCCTTGATCTTATGAAAAAGATCTGTGAGCACCTTAATTAGGCATAGGGACGATGCCCTGATTTCTTAACCAACACCTGTTCACAAAAAAATTCCTTGCTGGCCTGTATCCATTTCCCCCTCAATCCTCACCCATTACACCACCCTAAACCATTACCAGTTCCAACGGCTCGGCAATGCCCAGTTCCCTATGGGACTTGACCAGATGACCTATCTGCCGCCAATCTCGCCCCAGTAACCCTGCCCCATAAACATCAATTGCCACGGGGTCAATTGCCGCTGCCAATTTACGATGGGGAGGGTTGCAGGTCGGTCCCCAGAGATGGGCCTCCTGCATTCCGACCGTGGCATCAAGTACCGTAAAATCAGGGGTTCGATAGCGGTTAAGGTCAAAAAGCGCAGCTTGGACATTGTCATGAAAGGCGGCCTTTTTCCAATGGCCGCCTTTTTCGTAATGGCCAGGCGGAGCGCAGCCCATCATGTTTTTCATGGTCAGAGTCACGCTGGCCAGACTATGGGCCTTCAGAACCGGCACCGACAGCAGAAATGATTCAAAGATGATCTCCGGCAGATGCATCTCCGGCCACCTCTGGCATTGGGGTAGACGCATGGTCCGAAGGGGCGCCTCGTTAAGGTCAATTAATTCAACCCCACACCGTTCGGCCATTTCCACATAGCCAAGTTCCCGGAATGGATGGAAAGTATCATAGTCACGGGAACCAGTCCCCTCACCGATTATGACCTTTAATTCATTGTCTTTGTCCTGAAGGTATTTGACAATTGCCTCGATCAGGCCAACCGGCGTGGTTATCGGCGGCTTGAGGTTTTCGACAAGATTTGGTTTTATAAGAACCTGCCGTTTGTCACCAATTGCCGCCAGCAGGTCAGCCTTGTCGAGCAAACGATAGATGCTATCCTGCCAATCCGTAAAATCACAGACAAAAACCACACCGTTATCATTCATACAAATTCCCAGATTAAAATACTATTAACACCAACAGTTCGAATCTTTGGGGAAGAGCTAGCTAACAGACTAACCCAGATAAACTGGAAAAAATTAATGCCCTGTGCCCTGGATAAGTGCCTTAACTGTAGATGCAAGTGTTTTATTTCAACAGCACTTTTCAATTTCTTGCCATTTTTGACACGAAAACAAGTGCTAAGGCACTAAATCTATGTTAATAATCTCTCCCTTTTCAAACTCTCCAGGTTACTATAATCACGCCATGATAACGATCAATAAATTAAGCCTGCAATACGGCAACAAACATATTTTCAAGGAAGTTTCAGGCCGGATAAACAACCAGGACCACATCGGCCTGATTGGCGTCAACGGCACCGGCAAATCCACCTTGTTAAAAATGATCGTCGGCGAAATTGAAACCGACTACAGCGTTATAACCAAGTCAAGGCTCGCCACCATAGGCTATCTGCCCCAGGAAGTGGCAGAAATGCCGGCGGACCGGACCATTTACCAGGAAGCAGAATCTTCTTTCGGCGACACCCTTAAGCTCCAGCAAGACCTGGATGAAGTTAACCACCAGCTCGCAGCCTGCGCACCGGAATCTGCCGAGATCACCTCTCTTCTTGAACAGCAGGGCGAATTACAACACCAGCTCGATCAGGCCGACGTCTTCACCATGAGTTCCCGCATTGAAAAGGTATTGCATGGTTTGGGCTTTACCCCCGCTGATATGGATCGAAAATGCCATACCTTCAGCGGCGGTTGGATTATGCGGCTGATGCTGGCCAAAATACTGCTGGTCCAGCCCAGTTTTCTCCTCCTGGATGAGCCAACCAACCATCTTGACATCGAATCCCTGACCTGGCTTGAAGACTTTCTGAGCAGCTACACCGGCGGCTTGATTATCATCTCCCATGACCGGGCCTTTCTTGACTCAATAACCACTACCACCTGGGAACTGAGTCTCGGCAAGTTAAATAGTTATAAAGGTAACTACAGCAAATATCTGGTTGAAAAAGCAGTCCGTATGGAAGTCCAGCGGGCCGCCTACGACAACCAGCAGGCCCTGATCCACCAAACCAAAAAATTCATCGAGAAGTTCCGGGCTAAATCCACCAAAGCCAGCCAGGTTCAGAGCCGGGTCAAGCAGCTGGCCAAACTGGATATAATTGAGATTGAGGATACCGAATCTCAAGTGTCTTTCCGCTTTCCACCGGCTGCGCCAAGTGGCCGACTGGCAATTTCAGCCGAAGCAGTCGCTAAAAGCTACAAGGAAAAGCACGTTTTCACCGATCTCTCTTTTGAACTGCAGCGAGGGGAAAAACTGGGAATTGTCGGTGTCAACGGCGCCGGTAAATCAACGCTGGTAAAACTGCTGGCCGGAATCAATAAACATGACAGCGGCCAGATCAGAACCGGGCATAACGTCAAGATCTCCTATTTTGGCCAGCATCAGGCCGAGGAACTCCCCCAGGATTTTACGGTCATGGAGGTCATGTCGTCGGTTAATTCCGGGGCGACTGTTACGCAAATCCGTTCGTTGCTGGGCGCCTTCCTGTTCCGGGGGGATGAAGTCGACAAAAGAGTCTCAGTGCTGTCCGGCGGAGAAAAAAGTAGATTGGCCTTGGCCAGAATGATCTCTTCTCCGGCCAATTTACTGATCATGGATGAGCCGACCAACCATCTTGACATGACTTCCCAGGAAATACTCCAGGAGGCCATGTCCCAGTATGATGGCTCGATAATAGTTGTTTCCCATAACCGCTATTTCGTCGATAGTTTCGTCAACAAGGTCCTTGAGATCAAAAACGGCAGCGGCACCATATTTGACGGCAATATCACCTATTACATTGAAAAGACAAACGCCCAGAGACAACTCGAATCTACAAAAGAAAAAAACAGCGCTACTGAAAACACATCCTTACCATCAAAAAAACTGCACGGTAAAAAGGCCCGCAAAGCCCAAGCCAAGATTCGTGAACAAAGAAATAGTCTGCTCGGTCCACTTAAAAAAGATGCCGTGAAATATGAAAAACAAGTAGAAGAAATCGAAACGCGTAAGAAGGAACTGGAGATTATCCTGGCCGACCCTGAGTTATATGATGATCAGGAAGCTTTTACCGAAAAGAGTAAAGAGTACCTCACAGTAGAGAGCAATCTCGAAAAGGCTTTCACTCTTTGGGAGGAAACTCTAAACAAGATTGAGGAGATAGATAGCGAATTGGCAGACAATTAAATGGTAGTAATCTCTTCAGCTTCTAAACTGAACTATTTTTTCTTAATTTCCCGCACATCACTTCCTGCTCGACAACTTTAAACTTGGCATTTAAACATTACAATACTAAATTAAAAAGTTAGTCTGAATCATATCTGCTTTTTTTGGCCAATGAACTTATTTGGCCCTGCAGTTGTTGATAACTTGCAACAACTCCATTTTTAGACAAAATTTTAGATAAAAAGCGGCTCTTATGATTTTTTTTGCTTAAATGGTCACCGTAGAGTTTCTAACATGTTTGCAGACCAACTTACAGGGAACGATTCATCGTCTTATCTAGTTTTATGAGAAAAGAGAATTTTGGGTGCATCTTTCGGTCTTGGCAGGATGAAGTCATCTCGATTGCTAGACTCTAGCCACTCTCTTGAGATTGCTGCCCTGGCAACCCTGGGATACCCCGAGCATAGGCTCTCTCTAAGCCGAGCCTGAAACAGATGCGAAGAAATCTTATGGGATATATTTACCGGTGGTTCCTGCTTATAGTAGACATGCTTTACTCCAAACACGGCATTATCCCCGCTGCCAAATTGAAAACAGCTGGCAGGCAGTTCCATAAAAATGAGCTGCTCGGAGGAGCTTCAATTATATGATTAATCGCCTTTCCCACACGTTATCAATAACCGCCAAGATGTTAATCCTGACCATGATTATTGGCGGAACAGTCTGGTTTTTTCTCGATATCGTCCAGGAAAAACACCTTCGCGAAATCTATCTTAGCGGACTGGAAGAACAGTTTGACCACCGGACAACAGAAGACAGTCTGAGCTTCGAAAGCTACATCAAAAAGTTCCGTTTAGCCGTCGAATTTTTCAGCCAAAATCCAGCAATGGTCGACTTTCTTGCCAAAGGCTTCCCGGCTCCGCAGACCCCACCGGTCAAACATCTCAACTCTGCACCGGCCTGGTTTCCCGACCAGCAGCAGCGAAAGCTCTTTTCGCCAATTCAGCTCGCCTTTCTTCTGGATTCCAGAAACCAGGTCAGGGAGTTTTACATGCGCAGGGAGGCCAACATCCCGGAAGAGCTACTCAAGCCTTCTGCTTTGCTAATCAACAAAAGCCAGAACCAGAGCCTGTTAACCACCTTTGCCGGGACCCCCTATATAGTCAGCTCAAAAAAGATCATCTCAAAGCGAGGAATATTACAAGCCACCCTGATATTTGTCTCCTTGATAGATGAAAATTTCCTCAACCACTCCAGAGGCAATTTCATTCACAAGCATTTGATGTCTCTGGTTCTCTCAGAAAACGAAAGACAGACTATCCTGACCAGCACCAATTTTTTAGCCCTGCCCCCTGGGACCTCTATTGACAACCTTCGGAAGAGTTATCTGATAATCAGCAGGGACCTTTTCGATGACATGGCCTCGGATCTTAAGATCAGAACGGTCTTTTTCATGCCGGTAAGGAAGGTTGAAATTCTGATTAATGAGTCACTCTCTACGTCAAGACAACAGCGTTTGATCCTGGCTTTCTCTATCCTGCTTGCCAGCTTCCTCACCACCTTGCTGGTCTCCCGACGAATCCGTCGACTAACCAGAGATTTTATCAAATTTGAGCAAAGAGAACTTGGCCTCAAAGAAGCCACTCAGCTAAAGGGTGATGAAGTTGCGATTCTCAATTCGCGTTTTAAGGCCCTTACCCTCGAAGTGGTTTCTTCACGAGAAATTATCCGAAATGAGGCCAGACAGCTGGCCAAAATTGCCGAAACCAAAGTAAAAATCCAGAATCAGATCCTCGATCAGATCCATGATGCAATTATATCCACTGACATTCATCATCAAATCACCTCTTGGAACAGCGGCGCAGAAAGGCTTTTTGGCTATGGCCAGGAAGAGGCCGTTGGCCAACCGATATCGACATTCTTTTCGGAATCTGAATACCAGGAGTTAAGTGCCCGGGTCGATGCAGACAAAGCTACCAACCAGACCTGTGAATTAGACGTTACACTGCTGAAAAAATCAGGTGAACTTTTCTTTGGTCATCTCTCCATGTCACAACTCAGGAATGAGTCTGGCACTATTACAGGCTTTATCTGCTATACCAAGGATATCACCCAGCAAAAGCTAAGTGAATCAGCTCTGCAGGTGAGTAAACAACGCTTCCAGGCTCTCACCGAAAGTATCAACGACTGGATATGGGAGGTTAATCAGGACGGCATCTACACTTACGCCAGCCCACGTATTTACGATCTCCTTGGGTATTTTCCGGATGAGATCATAGGCACCACCCCGTTAGATAATATGCCTAAAGATGAAGCCGAAAAGATTGGTGAAATATTCAGCAAGATCTTCCATGAACAAAAGCCGTTCAAAAACCTGCGAAACATCAACATTCACAAGAACGGATCCCAGGTTGTCCTGGAGACCTCCGGCGCACCAATTTTCGATGAAACCGGTAATTTAATCGGTTACAGAGGGGTTGATCGTGACGTCACCGAACAAAATAAGGCAAGTGAGGCTTTACAAAAAAGTCGTGACCTCTTGAATACTGCCCAGGAAATTGGCCATGTTGGCAGCTGGGAATGGGACCTCAGCACCGGGGAACTTACTTGGTCGGATGAGGTTTTCCGCATCTTTGGCCTGAAACAGCAAAAATTGAAGCCCTCCTATAAATCTTTTTTAGAAGCAATTCACCCAGAGGATAAAGCGGCGGTGGATAATGCTGTTCGCAAAGCCCTTGATAGCGAAAGGTCCTATAATATCGAACATCGGATTGTGCTACCGGACA
>DAOVJK010000133.1 GCA_030673265.1 Pseudomonadota bacterium
CTTATCTGAACGTCTAGTTTTTTGCTTAGCCATCCATAGGTTGCTATGCCCCTGGGTTCTGGGTATTACCCTGCCCTTTGGCTACTTTTTATGGGCTCATCATCTTTGATCTCCCGCGATTTATTTTTCCTGGAACATTATGAGTAACAACGAAAACTATCTGGAAGTGGCCGTGGCAGCCCCCCTGGCCTACACCCTTACCTACAAGGCGCCAGCCGGGATCTTGCCCCAACCGGGCTGCCGGGTTCTGGCCCCTCTGGGACGCCGCCTGGTCACGGGCTACATCCTGGCGGTTCATGCAGAAAACAACTCCACCCACAAGATCCGCTCAATCAGTGAAGTTCTCGATAGCAAACCGCTGTTCCCCGTCGCAATGATTGAGATGTTCCGCTGGATTGCCGCCTATTATCAGTATCCCATCGGTGAGGTCATCAAGACTGCCCTGCCGGCCGGACTCACCTCGAGCAGCGGCCGGCAAATCATCCTGACCGAAACCGGCGCCGCCCAAATCAGCCAAGCCCCGGACTCACCGGCCTGGCTCACCGACCTGCTGGCCAAGGGCCAACTAAACCCCGGGGCCGCACGTCGGATCTGGCGGAACAACAAAGAACGTCACCTTCTCGAAAAATGGGCCAAACAAGATCTGGTGATAATTGAGGATATAATCAGCGCGGCCGCCACCAAATCAAGGAAGGTCGTTTGCGCCACCTTGAACCTGCCGTTTGACCCGGCCGAGGTCGATCTGAAAAAGTCAGAATTGAAAACCCTGGCTCTGTTGCGGGAATTGGCCGGGCCAACCAACAACCCCGTTCCACAACCCCTGTTGGCCAAGCATTACAGCGGGGCCCGCCAGGCTCTAAAATTATTGGCGGCAAAAGAGCTGCTCGCCCTGGAAGAGATGCCCTTCTACCGCGACCCTTTCGGTGAAATGCCCATGTTTTTTGCCGAACCGGAAGAGCTTACCGACGAGCAGCAGACCGTCATGACCAAGCTGCAGCCGGCCCTGACCTCCGGGGAATTCAACCCTTTTCTACTGCACGGCATCACCGGCAGCGGCAAGACCGAAATATACCTGCAGGCCGCCAAGCTTGCTTTAACGGCAGACCGCACCGTTCTGGTGATGGTGCCGGAAATTGCCCTGACCACCCAGCTGGAGGGCCACTTCATCTCACGTTTCGGCGACCAGGTCGCCCTGCTTCACAGCGGTCTGTCCAGAGGCGAACGCTTCGACCAGTGGCAGAGAATCGTCAACAACGAGGCCAAGATCGTAATCGGCGCCCGCTCAGCAATCTTCGCGCCGCTGGCCGACCCCGGGCTGATCATCGTTGATGAAGAACATGACGGGGCCTACAAGCAGGAAGACGGCCTCCGTTATCAGGCCCGCGATCTCGCGGTCTTGCGTGGCACCATGGCAAAAGCCACCGTTATTCTCGGCTCGGCCACCCCTTCGGTCATCAGCTACCAGCATGCCCTGAACGGCAAATATACAATGCTGACCATGGCCAGCCGGGTCGAGAAAAAAGAACTGCCCCGGGTCGAAATCATCAACCTGCAAGAGATTAAGACCGTATCCGGGCGCCCGCCGCTGTTCGCCAAAGAACTTATCGACGCCCTCCAGGAAAATCTGGCCAGTGGCGACCAGAGTCTGGTCTTCCTGAACCGCCGGGGTTATGCCAGCCTGATGCTCTGCCGGGATTGCGGCCAACCGGTCCGTTGCCCGAACTGCCAGATCTCAATGACCATGCACAAGGGCAAGCAGAAGCTGATCTGCCATTACTGCGGCCATGGTGTCACAAGCGCCGCGACCTGCGCCCAGTGCCAGTCGACCAATCTGGTACCGATTGGTTTCGGTACGGAACGGCTGGAAGCCGAACTGCGCAAGCGTTTCCCCGCAGCCCGAATTGCCCGGCTGGATCGGGATACCAGTCAGAACCGTAAAGATTTTCTCGACATTTTAAAGCGCGTCCATAACCGTGAAGTCGATATCCTGATCGGCACCCAGATGATCGCCAAGGGCCACCACTTTCCCCATGTCACTCTGGTCGGTGTGGTCTGGGCCGATGCCGGTCTGGGGATCCCGGACTTTCGGGCCGGGGAACGGACCTTTCAGATCCTTTCCCAGGTTAGCGGCCGGGCCGGGCGTGGCGACAAACCGGGACTGGTTATCATCCAATCGCACAATCCGGAGCATTATTCGATCAGTACCGCCCGGCTCCACGACTATCGGAGCCTGTTCGACCGGGAAATCGAACTGCGCCGGGCCCTGCAATTTCCGCCATTTGCCAGATTGATCAATATTCGCATCGAAGGCGAACAGGAAAAGCAGGTCAAAAAATCTGCCCTCGCCCTGGCCGAACGGGCCAGGCATATGACTAAGACGCACGACTCGGTAACGGTTCTCGGCCCCGCGCCGGCGCCGCTGGCCAAGCTGCACGGCCGCTACCGCTGGCAATTACTCCTGAAGAGCGGCAATCTCGGCACCCTGCACGGTTTCTCCAGCGCCTTGCTCGATGCTCACAAAAAGTCATCGCCGGCAAGTAGCATAAAATTGTCGCTGGACGTGGATCCTGAAAACATGCTATAAATAAAAGGTTGTCCATCCCGATATTATGCTATGCCCCCGGTACTTTTTTCGATACCATCATAGTTAGTTATTATCCCCGTAGGACGAGCAAACATGGCAATATTACCTATTTTAAAATATCCACATCCGATCCTCCGCAAAAAAAACTCGCCGGTCAGCGTCTTCGATGCCGAACTGAAAAGCCTGCTCGCTGATATGGCCGAGACCATGTACGATGCGCCGGGCGTAGGCCTCGCCGCGCCCCAGATCGGCGTTTCCAAGCAGATTATCGTCTACGACGTTGCGCCGCCCGAAGAGAAAGGTGATTTCTCGGTCCTGATCAATCCCAAAATTATTGACGCAGAGGGCCAGGAATCCGGCGAGGAAGGTTGCCTCAGCGTCAGGGAGCTATGCGCCGAGGTGAAACGGGCCTACCGGATCGTTGTTGAAGCGCAGGACGCCGAGGGCAATGCCATTACCATCGAAGCCGAAGAGTGGCCGGCCCGGGTCCTCCAACATGAGATAGATCACTTGAACGGCATCCTCTTCATCGACCATCTCAGTTCCCTGAAACGGGCGCTTTACAAAAAGAAGCTTAAAAAAATTCTCCTGGAAGAAAAGCTGGCAAAAGATCAAGGGGCCTCAAGATGACCAACCAGAAACCGTTAAGGATCGTTTTCATGGGAACCCCGGAATTTGCGGTTTCCTCACTACAGGCCTTATTGGACAGCCGCCACGAGGTGGTGGCCGTGGTCACCCAACCGGATCGGCCCAGGGGCCGTGGCCGCAAGCTGACCGCGCCACCGATTAAGGATCTTGCTCTGAAAGCAGGCCTGCCGGTGCTCCAACCTACCGCCATCAAGACCGCTGAATTCAGGGAAGAACTGGCCGGCTACCAGGCCGATGTTTTCGCCGTAACCGCCTATGGCCGCATTCTGCCAGGCCCCTTACTGAACCTGCCGGCCATGGGCACCATTAACGTCCATGGCTCGCTCTTACCCAAATATCGGGGGGCGGCCCCGGTCCAGTGGGCCATCCTTAATGGTGAAACCGAGGCCGGGGTCACCATCATGCAGATGAACGAGGGGCTGGACACCGGTGATATTCTCCTGCCCGGCGCCATCCCCATCGCAGCCGACGATACAGCCGCCACTATGGCGGTAAAACTGGCCGAACTCGGCGGGCGATTATTGGTTGAAGCTCTGGATAAGCTCCAGGGCGGTGAACTTAAGGCCCAACCCCAGGATGAGAGTCTGGCAACCGAGGCCCCGCCGCTGACCAAGGAACAGGGCCAGATCGACTGGTTTGAACCGGCCCTGGCCATCAGCTGCCGGATACGAGGTCTTGACCCCTGGCCCAGCGCCTATACCGTCCTCAACGGTAAGCGGTTGCGGCTATTCAAACCGGAAATTGTCAGCCACCCCGATACCAACGAACCGGGCACGATCTGCAAGGCAGACAAAAACGGCCTGCTGATCGCCACCGGTCTGGAATATCTGCTGATCAAAGAGGTCCAGCTCGAGGGATCAAAACGGATGGCCGTAGGGCCATTCCTGCAGGGCCATAAGCTGGAACCCACCATTCGGCTTGGCTGATGCCCAGATTATCGCTCCGGCAGTACATCCTGGCCTCCATCGTCATCCTCTTCGTGGCCGGTCTGGTCCTCTTTTTCAACCAGACAGGCCTGCTGACCAGGATCATCATCCAGCTTGAAGACTTTAAAACCCAGAGCGACAGCCTGCGGACCGAGATCCTCTCCCACGGCTCCAACGCCCCCCTGTTCTTCATCGTCATCCAGATATTCCAGGTAGTTTTCGCGCCGATACCGGGAGAAGCCAGTGGCCTGGTCGGCGGCTATCTGTTCGGCACCTGGCCCTGTGTGCTCTATTCGACCATCGGCCTGACTGTCGGCTCGGCCGTGGCCTTCGGCGGCGGTCGTCTGCTAAGCTCGTTCTTCACCGAAAAATTCCGCCACACCAAATTCTACCAACGCTTCAACCACCTGGTCAGCCGGGGCGATTATCTGCTGCCCTTCGTCCTCTTCATCTTCCCCGGATTCCCCAAAGATACCCTCTGCTACCTGCTGGGGATGAGCTCGCTGCCCCTGCCGGTCTTCATGTTCTTGACCACGGTAGGCCGAATGCCCGGCACCCTGCTGCTTTCGGCCAATGGCGCCGAGGCCTATAATGGTGATCTTGTCAGGCTGGGGACGACGCTGCTGCTCTCTGCCGCAGTAGTTGTCCCGGCGATGATCTTCCGACACCGCCTCGTCGATATATTGCAACGACGCCAAGCAAAAGCAGCAGACAAAATCCAACTGGATACCGAGAAAACATGACCACAAAGACCATATACCTTGACTGTTTTGCCGGAATCAGCGGCGATATGGCCGTCGGCGCCCTCCTCAACTGCGGCGTGCCGACCGAGATTCTCCATGAGGGCCTGACCGGCCTGGATCTTGGCGGCTATAAAATCCATGTCTCCCCTGCTGCCGGCAACGCTATTAGCGCCAACACTTTTCGGGTTGAGGTTGAAAAGGACCAGCCCCACCGCCACTGGGCCGATATCAAAAAGATGCTAAACAACAGCCGCCTGAAGGGTGGTGTTAAGAATATGGCCCTTGCCATCTTCACCACCCTGGCCGAGGCCGAGGCCAAGGTCCACAACAGCGAAGTTGAACAGGTTCATTTCCATGAGGTTGGGGCGGTTGATTCGATTATCGATATCGTCGGTTTCGCGATCTGCCTTGACCATCTTGCCGTCACCCGGGTAATCAGCTCAGCGCTGCCGATGGGCTCAGGGATGATCTCCTGCGCCCATGGCCTGCTGCCGTTACCGGCCCCGGCTGTTTGCGAAATTCTTGAGGGTGTCCCGGTTTACGGGGTCGAACTGCAACAGGAACTGGTGACCCCTACCGGGGCGGCCATCGTCAAAACCGTTGCCGATTCGTTCGGGCCTTTCCCGAGTATGACCATCGCTCGAGTTGGCTATGGTCAGGGCAATCACGTTCTTAGCGACCAGCGGCCCAACCTGCTGCGGGTCATCCTCGGGACCGACAATAAGGTCAGCGAGGCCCAGGAAGTAGAGGTTATTGCCTGCAATCTCGACGACTGGTCACCGGAAGGTTTTCCGCTGCTGACCGAGAAGCTCTTTAAAATGGGGGCTCTCGATGTGGTTCTCAAACCAATCCATATGAAAAAAGGCCGACCCGGTTTTCAATTAGAGGTTATCTGCCGCCCCGGGCTGGGCTGGGAAGCGCGGCGCTGTATCCTCTCCGAAACCACTGCCATCGGCCTCCGCTATCGTACCGAGAAAAGATGGACCCTGCCGCGCCGAACCGGCACCGTCGAAACCGACCTGGGCCGGGTGGCGGTAAAACAGGTCGAGACCCCGACCGGCCTGGCCCTCTACCCCGAATATGAAGATTGCCGCCGACTGGCCATCGAAAGGAATCTACCCTTGAAAGATATCTATGCGGCGGTCAATCGTTGCCAGGCAACTGATTTTGAAACGGAGGGAAATTAATGGATCGCCTCTTCATGGCCCTCGCCACCGGCTTCGGCCTCGGTTACCTGCCGAAAGCGCCCGGCACCTGGGGGACGCTGCTGGCCCTGCCCATTCATTATCTGATCGTCCAGCTGCCCCTGCAAGGTTACGTAACCGCCATCGCGATCATCATCGTTATTGCGATCGTCGCCGCCGGCTCCGCCGAAAAGATCATGGACAAACCTGACCCGGGCAGCGTGGTCATCGATGAGGTGGCCGGCATGCTGATCGCCATGATCGCCATCCCCGCCCATCCCCTCGCCTGGCTGCTGGCCTTCATCCTCTTTAGGCTCTTCGATATCTTCAAACCGTTCCCGGTTAACTTCTTCGATCAGCACTTCCACGGCGGCCTGGGCATCGTCCT
Organism: Pseudomonadota bacterium; assembly: GCA_030673265.1. Classification (GTDB taxonomy): domain Bacteria; phylum Desulfobacterota; class Desulfobulbia; order Desulfobulbales; family JAGXFP01; genus JAGXFP01. The sequence continues at coordinate 6,474 of DAOVJK010000133.1, forward strand.
CGACGACCTGATGGCTGGCCTCTATGCCCTCGCCAGCCTGCAGTTGCTCTGGTATCTGCTGAGCAGAGCCGGCTTGATTTGAGTTAGCCGCAAGGCCCCCGGCTTACAGCCTGAAACTGATTCCTGATGAGCAGTTTCACAGCCCGGCGCTTGACAATGCGAAGTTCCAAAAACAATAGAGGCTAACAATTGTTCGGACTTATTCTAACTTCGATGATGACAGTTATGCATCTCTACGTTTTCTGGAGGGTCGGCTCTGTCCCGCTACTTAGACGGTATGTTCCCGGCAAGGTTATATGGGCTACCGGTGTGCTATTCTGGTTTTTTTTCGTTCTCGGCCTGGTTTATAGCCATCGGGCCAGCGGCTTTGCGGCCGGGATCCTCGAATTTTCCGGGATGATCTGGCTGGCGACCCTGTTTCTGCTGGCATGCACTTTACTGGTTGTCGAATTGGTGACGGGTTGCGGTTATCTGCTGCCCAGGCCGGCACCAAGGTTGAGGGGGGTGGCCCTTACCATAGGTCTTATCCTGGCGCTTTTCGCTCTTTGCCAAGGAATACGTCCCCCGATAATCAGTGAGCATACAGTCCGGTTGGACGAATTACCTGCCCAACTGGACGGCCTGACCCTGGTCGTTATTTCCGATCTGCATCTTGGCAACCAGCTTGGTAATAGCTGGCTTGCCGCCCGGGTCAGACAGATCATGGCAGCTGAACCTGACCTGATCCTGCTGGTCGGCGATATTTATGAAGGGCACAGCCGCCCGGCAGAGGAAGTGCTGACAACCATGCGCACCCTGACTGCTCCCCTGGGGGTTTGGGCAGTTCTCGGCAACCATGAGTTTTATGGTGGCCAGGAGGTTATTGCCGCCTTGAGCGAAGACTCCGGCCTGACCGTGCTGCGCAACAGTAGACGCCAGATCAGACCGGGCCTGCACCTGGCCGGGATGGAAGGGCGACGGGCCGATCGGCGACCAGATGCTGGCAACAAGGTACTGACACAAACCCTGACTGGCCATGCCCCCGGAGTTACGATCCTCATGTCCCATAAGCCGTGGCAGGTGGAGGCGGCGGCCGAAGCCGGAGTCGGCCTGATGGTGGCCGGCCATACCCATAACGGCCAGATCTGGCCGTTCAACTATCTCGTCAAGCGATATTTCTCTTATCTGGCTGGGCGTTATGAGGTTAACGGCATGACTTTACTGGTTGGCCGGGGCACCGGGACCTGGGGGCCGCGGATGCGCCTCTGGCAGCGGTCCGAAATCATAAAAATCACCTTGCATGCTGCTGACATTTGAAAATCGCCAGGCAATTTTCAAATGTCAGATTGTCAAGCCCAGTACCTTTCCCAGACCTTACGTGCTGGTCTTGAAAAGTCAGCTTTTTGGTGAAGGACGATCCGTTTTTTTCTCTTTTTTCTGGCGATCGGCGGAGGGCAAG
>DAOVJK010000150.1 GCA_030673265.1 Pseudomonadota bacterium
TGCCCTGGAGGGTCTCGAAAACAGAGAGCTTCGGGTTCAGGACATCCATGGCATGTTGGCTGAAATAGCCGACTGCGACATTTGCTCCCAAGGTAGCAGAACCGCTGCTGGGCTGGGTCTGGGCGGCCAGTACTTTGAGAAAGCTTGATTTGCCGGCCCCGTTGATGCCGACCACCGCGACCTTCTCCTGGCGCCGGATCACGCCGGACACTCCGCCGAACAGGGATTTCTCGCCGCCCTCTGGCCGGGGCCAGCTCTTACCGAGATTGTCCAGGCGGATCACATCGTCGCCGCTGCGGGGTAATTCCGGGGAGATGAACTTGACCAGTCTCTGTTCGGCGGGCAGTACGATACGCTCAATCTTTTCGAGCTTCTTGATCCGGGACTGGACCTGGGCGGCGTGGGAGACTCGGGCGGCAAAACGGGCGATGAAATCCTCTTCCTTGGCCAGCATCTCTTGCTGGCGGCGGTGGCTGGCCAGAAGCTGCTCTCTCCTGACCTCCCGTTCACGCAGGTAGAAGTCGTAGTTGCCGTTGTAGGTGGTGATGGTCTGGTTGGCGACCTCGACGACCCGGTCGACCAGGCGATTCATGAAGTCGCGGTCATGGCAGGTCATCATCAATGCGCCCTTGAAGTCGGTGGCCAACCAGTTTTCCAGCCAGACGATGGACTCCAGGTCCAGATGGTTGGTGGGTTCATCCAGGAGCAGAACATCGGGGTTGATCGACAGGATCCTGGCCAGGCCGATCCGCATCTTCCAGCCGCCGCTGAACGATTCTACCGGCCGCAGATAATCATCCGGGCCGATGCCGAGCCCGGTCAGTACTGCCTGGGCGCGCGCTTCCAGGTCGTAGCCGCCGCGATGCTCAAAATCTTCGACCACCGCTCCGTATCGGGTCAGGAGGTTGTCGAGTTCCTCTGGTGCCATGGGCTCGGCCATGGCCGCTTCCATGGTTCGCATCTCATCGCCCAGCTCAATGGTGCGGGCTGAGGCAGCCATTACTTCGGCCAGGGCCGAGCGACCGCACATCTCCCCGACCTCCTGGGAAAAATAGCCGATCACGATCTGGCCGGGGCGGGAGACTTCGCCCTTGTCGGGCTGTTCTTCGCCGGTGATCAAGCGGAAGATCGTGGTCTTGCCTGAGCCGTTCGGCCCGACCAGACCGGTGCGGGCATTGGCGAGGATCTGGAAGCTGGCGTCCCGGAAGAGGACTTGACTACCGTGCTGTCTGGTGATGTTGTTGAAATGGATCATGTCTACTCCGCAAAAAAAGGCAGAAGTTAGCAGAATTGGTGGGAAGTGGAAAGGGTAAAGTTGCCGACTGCTTGGTCACGCTGCGTCAAGAGAATTTTGGTCTACCCGCCCCCATAATTAATTGTTGTTGACGGCTTTTGGGCCAACGGATTATAGAACTAGCCAACGTTTTATTCTTCTTGGCGCAAAATTGAGGCGGGCTGTGAGCAGCTACTATCAAGACAAAATAGCCGTGGTTACCGGCGGCGCTTCCGGGCTGGGTCAGACGCTCTGCAAGGAGTTGGGGCTCCGGGGGGCCACGGTGGTGGCCGTGGATGTCGATCAGGACGGGGCGGAAGAGGTGTGCCAGGCTATCCGGGCACGGGGTGGCCAGGCTCTGGCCGCCTACCTGGATGTGACCATCTACGAGAACGCCCAGCGCATCGTCAAGGATGTGGTCAAGAAGTATGGCCGGATCGACCTGATCTTCAACAACGCCGGGACCGCCCTGCACGGCGAGACCCGCGACCTCAGCGTTGAGCATTGGCGGACGGTGATTGACGTCAATCTGATGGGGGTGATCTACGGGGCCATCTCCGCCTACGGGGCAATGGTCAAACAGGGCAGCGGCCAGATCGTCAATATCGGTTCTCTGGCCGGCCTGATCCCGGTACCCAAGGAAATCCCCTACTGCACCAGTAAATGGGCGGTGGGCGGCTTCACTAACGCCCTGCGTCTGGAAGGGGCGGGGCTCGGAGTTAAGGTCAATCTGGTCTGTCCGGGGATTATGCGCACTCCCATCCACGACAGGGTGGCTTACGTCCATGTCGACCAGAAGCGGCTGACCCGGCCACAGAGTAAGCATTTCGTCCCGCCTGAAGCTGCGGCCCGGATCATCCTTGGTCAGGTGGCACGCAACCGGGCGATCATCATCTTTCCCTTCTATGCCCGCCTGATCTGGTGGTTATATCGATTGAACCCCTCGATCTTCAATCTGCTCTTCCGTAAGATCCTCCGGGACTTCCGCAAATTGCGTCTCCCCTGAATCTCCGGCGCCGGCGGTTATGGCCTATCTGGTTGGCACGGCTCAGGAATTGAAGGTCATATGGCGGCGCATGCCGATATTGAACAGGATGCCGAGGCCGATCAGGGTGGTTAGCAGCGAAGAACCGCCATAGCTGAAAAATGGCAGGGGCATTCCAACCACTGGCAACAGGCCGAGGAGCATACCCAGGTTTATAAAGGCCTGCCAGAAGAGGAGGGATACGATGCCGAAGCAGAGCAGTACCCCGAATTTGTCACGGGCGGAGCCCGCTATTTTCAGGGCCAGGAGAATTAAAAATATATAGCAGGCCAGAAAAAATATGGAGCCGATAAAGCCCCACTCTTCAGCCCAGACCGAGAAGGCGAAATCGGTGTGTCGTTCCGGTAGAAAATTAAGGTGGACCTGGGTGCCTTGCAGAAAACCCTTGCCGGACAGGAGGCCGCTGCCCACCGCGATCTTGGACTGGATGATGTGGTAGCCGCTGCCGTGGGGGTCAATCTCCGGGTTGAACAGGGTGAAAATTCGCCGTTTCTGATAGGGTTTTAATATGTAAAACCAGCCGATGGGAATCAGGCTGAAAATGGATGAGGCCAGGACGATTATCGTCCTTAATTTCAATTTAACGAACAGGGTCATGGAAATAAAAATCGCACCCAGCATCAGGGCGGTACCAAGATCGGGTTGTTTGAGGATTAAAATAAAGGGCAGCGCCGTCAGTAAGATTGGTGCGCCGAGTTCTTTCAGGGTGAAACCCTTGCCGGTATCTTTACGATAATAGTAACTGGCCAGATTGATGACCAAAGCCAGTTTGGCCAGTTCCGATGGTTGCAATCTGAAGAAGCCGAGGTCGATCCAGCGTTGGGTGTTAGCTACCGAGTCTCCGAAAAACAGGGCTATGCAAAGCAGCAGGATGATAGTGGCGTAGATCGGATAATTAAGAGTCAGCAGGACTCGATAATCAATACTTATTATTATCAGGATGAGGCCGGCACCCATCAGGTAATAGGTGAGTTGCTTCATGAAATAGGAAGAGGCGCCTGCTCCTGGAGAATAGGTGGCGCTGTATAGATTGGCGAGCCCCATTGCTGCGACGAGCAGGACAGTGGCCAGTAACCCCCAGTCAAAATTAAGCAGTAGTCTCCGGTCAAATCTAAACATTTTCGGTCACTCGTGTTGGCGATCTGTACGCGTCGGCCAAAGTATTAATCTTCAGTTAGCTTAAAATATTTCATCAAAATCTGGCGGGCAATGGGTGCGGCAGTTGAGCCGCCGTGTCTGCCATGTTCAACCAGGACTGTTATGGCAATCTCCGGGTTCTCGGCCGGTGCGTAGCAGGTAAACCAGGCGTGGTCTCGCATCTTGTAAGGTATCTTTTCCTCGGTCTCAATATCTTCAACATGGGAAAGATGCACAACCTGGGCAGTTCCTGTCTTGCCTGCCACCGTGATGTCCTTGAGACGGGCCTGTTCGCCCGTGCCATGGGGATCATTTACCGCGGCAATCAAGCCTTGGCGGATTAATTCGAGGTTTGTCTCCCGGTCTTTGAGCTCGCCGTTTCTGATCGGGGCAAACATTTGAATTGTCTTGCCGTCCGGGTCGATGATCTCTTCAATAAGCTGCGGACGATAGGTGATGCCGCCGTTGGCAATTGCGCTGGTCATTACATTGATCTGGAGCGGCGTGGCCAGATTAAATCCCTGGCCAATCGCGATTGTCAGAGTCTCTCCGAGTTGCCAACGTTCCTGGTATTTCTTGAATTTCCAGTCTGCAGTGGGGATTAAGCCGCCTTTTTCATGTTCGAGGCTAATACCGGTTTTTTTGCCGAGACCCAGGCTATTGGCGTAGGCGGCTATAGTATCGACATGCAGATCTTGACTGAGCTGGTAAAAATACACATCACATGACTCGGCCAGGGCCCGCTTCAGGTTAACTTCGCCGTGGCCGGTTTTTTTCCAGCAACGGAAGTTGCGGTTGCCCAGGCGAAAAGATCCAGTACAGTTGAAAACGGTATCCGGGGTGATGATTTCTTCGCCAAGCCCAGCCAGAGCGGTAATCATCTTGTAGGTAGAGGCGGGCGGATACTGACCCTGGATGGCCTTGTTGGGCAGGGGGTTTAGAGGGTCGTCAAGCATTGAGCGCCAAGCCTTTTGCGAAATACCGCCGACAAATTCATTGAGTTGCAGGGGCGGGGAACTGGCCAGTACCAGAAGGCGACCGGTCTTGACCTCTGTCGCGATTACCGCTCCCGCCAGTCCTGAGAGGGCTTTTTCTGCGGTTATCTGTAGATCGGCATCAATGGTCAACTTGATGTCGTTGCCGGGGAGCGGTTGTTTCTGGGCCAGCTGTTTTTTTTCGAAACCCTGGGCGTCAACTTCGAGCATCGACATACCCATTTCACCCCGAAGCTGGGTCTCGAAGAGTTTTTCCAGTCCCTGTTTGCCAACGCGGTCACCGCCTTCATACTCGCCCTGCAGACTACGCTGTAATTCCTTTTTATTGATCTCACCCAGATAACCAACCGTATGCGAGGCCAGGTTGTCAAAAAGGTAATCTCGAGCCGGTACTACTTCAATGCGAACTCCAGGTAGATTTAAATGGTTGTTTTCAATGTAGGCCAGGGTGCGCCAGCCAATGTCTTCCTTGAGCAAAAGCGGCACGTATTTAGGCGCACCCTCGCCAGCCCTGATGCGATCGAGGATGCTGGAGATGTCTTCATCGAGGATTTTGGCCAGCCTCTGGATGACTTGGTCCGGGTTGGGGGCGTCTTCTCTGGTCCAGACTACATTAAAACTGGGCCGGTTGGTTATCAGTAGCTCGCCATGCCGGTCATAAATGTTGCCCCGAGGCGCGACGATCCGCAGCTCTCTGACTCGGTTTACCTTTGCTTTTTCTTCGAATTCATAGCCCTTGTAAACCTGGAGAAACCAGAGCCTCATGATAATTATAGAGGTCAGGGCCAAGATAAAGATGGTGGCGGCCGCCAGTCGTCTTTTGAGAATGAACAGCTCAACCTCGTCAAGTTTGTTGATGCGGGTGATGGTTTTCTGCATGCTCGGCAGGGAGCGGTTTTTATTCATGAAATGAACCTGTTGCCACTTTTTCTACGCGAAGAAAACATGCGATTTTTATTGGTGTTGATCTTAGAGACCAGACAGTCAAGTAAATGAAAAGAGGGTAGGGAGATGATCGCGAGAATACACATCTGCAGGAGAAGGTCACGCCAGGACCAGAAGATCTCTGCACTAGGGTTGAAAACGGTCATGTAGAGGTATATGGCCCCGCTGCTGGTCAGGTAGCAGACAGCAGCCAGTGGCGGCTGGTGGGTCGGTTCGTCGATTATCACGTGGCGTGAAATATACTTGATTATTACAAACAATCCTAAATAGACGGCCGGAAACAGGCCGGGCACAAAGCCCGAAAAAGTATCCATCATTAGCCCGAAAATCATGGTCAGGATGATTCCCCGATAGTTGTCGATTTTTGTGGCCATAAAGAGGACCAGCAGAAAAAGAAGATCGGGGTTGCCAAGCCATTGGGGGGTGCGCACGAAAATGGTGGTCTGGACGATCAGCAGGAAAGCGCCGAGTATGATGAAAACCGTAATTAACATTGAATTATGGGAATCATTCTGCCAGCTGGTTGGACTTCATGATAACTATCACATTTTCTAGCCTTGAAAAATCAACAACCGGTTCGGCTTCAATATTAAGGAACATGCCACGGCGGTTACTGACAACTGAGGAGACCACAGCGACAGGTATTCCCTGTGGAAATACGCCGCCGAGGCCGGAAGTAATCAGGAGATCCCCCTTGTGTACTTCATTGTTTTTAGGGACATAGAGGAGCCGGTAACTTGTCCCCGTGCCTTTGATAATGCCTTGGGTCCTGGTATCTTGGATCCGTACCTCGATGGCGCTATTGGGATCGATTGTCTGTAAAACCTTGGCCCGCTTATTGCCGCCATCCAGGATCTGGCCGACAACGCCCTCTGTGGTAATAACCGGCATGCCTTTCATCACACCATCTCTTCTGCTGCGGTCAATAGTGAAAGTTTTAAACCATTGCGATGGATCATGGCCGATTATCCGGGCGGTTATTTTTGGTGCGGGCAATGTTTCTTTTAGTTTAAGAAGCTTACTAAGGCGGGCGTTGGTTGCAAGTGCTTCACGATAAGTGACGGTTTTGGTTTGGTATTCCAGGATTTTTTCTTTAAGGTGGTCGTTTTCCTGCTTCAGGCCGATAAGATAAATGTAGTTGGCCCAGATATCACTACCATAATCAATTATACCCGTCACTCCGGCTTGGGCGGTGCCCAGAATATCAAATATGAGTTTGTGGGGTAGGGTGAACTCTCTGCGGCCCATAAAAGAAATAATCAGGACCCCAAACAAAACTATACAGGTTGAGATGAATAGAAAATGTTTGATGCGGCTGGTTCGCTTACCTCTTTTTTTCATACGAAACGGACCTGCAAAAGCGGTTTTTGGGGGGAAAAGCGTCCTGTTAACGGGGGCAAGGCGGCTAGGCAAGTTCCTCGCATGACGTGTAATTCAGAACGGGATAATTGGTCTGCCCCAGAGGGGAAGTCTTGTCAGAAATTGGTCATGACTTCTCGTAGTTCATTAATGTTTTCCAAGGCCTTGCCGGAACCCAGCACTACGGATGATAGAGGGTCGTCGGCAATGATTATCGGCAGGCCGGTTTCTTCGCGTAAGCGTTTGTCCAGGTTCGTGAGAAGGGCGCCACCACCGGTCAGGACTATCCCCCGGTCGACGATATCGGCCGATAGTTCAGGTGGGATGATTTCAAGGGCTACTTTAACGGCTTCGACGATGGCGTCAACCTGTTCTGCAATTGCGGACTTGATTTCACTTGAATCCATGGTCAGGGTTTTTGGTACTCCGCTAACCA